>JBEATG010000224.1:0-4862 GCA_041162035.1 Bacteroidota bacterium | reverse complement strand
AATAAAATATAGCTAGCGTGTAATAAGGAGGTTATATTTTTCATGGTGGCTATTAACTTAGGATATCTTTTTTCTTAATAATGATGATGGAAGCACTTACAAATAAAATTATATGCAAAGTTAGGACCACCAACGAGGTTTTAATTTTCGGAATATTTAAAATACTTCCTTTGATGGCCTCATTATTGGCATTCACTTGAATATCAAAAAACTCCTTCCAATTATTCATATGCGTCGTAAACAAATAAGGCTTAACGATGGTGAACAAGGGTATATTCAAAGTACTCAAAATGGTAAAAAATACAATAGCACTCATGGTGCCCACAATCGGACCAATTGAATTACTTGACAAGCTCGATAATAAAAATCCCAAACTGGTTACTGTTAATAAGGCAAAACTTGCAAATATAAAAGCACCCACATAGCGCCATAGTACATCATTTTGTTCAATCAGTACCACATAATTCGATTTCATTAAAAATAAATCATCCGTGCCAAATATCCACATGCTAACAAACAATGCTAGAAAAGCCAACCATATTAAAAGTAAAATAGTGTAGATGCTTGCAGCGATAAACTTAGCGAATACCCAGCTTGTGCGACTATACGGCGTTGTGAATAATAATCGAAGTGTACCTAAGTTGGCTTCCCCCGAAATCATATCTGCCGCTATCAATGCGACTAACAATGGCACATGCACCAATAATAATTGTAATAGGATATAACAAATTAAATACCCATTTAATACTTTGCCATCCACCGTTAATGTATCATTGATGTCCTTCATTAAAAAAGAAGCATAGGAATCGCCATCTATTTTTAATCCTAATTGGATCACTACAATCAATGCCGCAATGGCGCCAAATGCAATATAGGTGCGCGGGCGACTAAATATTTTATACAATTCAACTTTTATCAGCGACCACATAATTAAGCGTTTGAAGTGATTTGTAAAAAATAATCTTCTAATGAATTTTTTGTCTCAATACCTACAATCCCAACCCCAGCCTTCACCAATGCTTCGTTCAATAATGGAATTTCACGGGTAGGTATCTTTAAATACATGCCTTCACTACGAGATAACAAATAACTACTAAAACTACCTGTAGTAATGAATTGTAATGCAGCTGCATCGTTCGTTGTTTTTATTTGCACAATTCTTTTCTCAGGATCTAACAATTCTTTGGTGACTCCTTCCACCATTTTTTTCCCTTGATGTATAATTAAAATTTGGTGGGCCACCTGCTCAATTTCAGAAAGCAAATGCGAGGATACCAATACTGTTTTTCCTTCTTCCTTGGCTAAGTATTGAATTAATTGTCGGATATCAGCAATGCCCTGTGGATCCAATCCATTGGTAGGTTCATCCAATATAATTAATGAAGGATTATGTACTAGTGCTATACCAATGCCTAAACGTTGTTTCATGCCTAAGGAAAAAGTTTGTACTTTATCCTGCGCGCGATGCGCCAATCCTACTTTTTCGAGCGTGGAATTAATCGCGGCTTCCCCAATTTTTTGCTTCCGCACTTTGGCAAATAATTGCAAATGTTCCTTGGCACTTAAATAGGGATACAAATCTGGCCTTTCAATAATCGCGCCCACTTGTTCTAATATTTCTTCTCTGTTTTTTTCAATACGCTTTCCAAATAATTCAATATTTCCACTTGTTGGGTGAATGAGGGACAACAACATCCGTATGGTGGTACTTTTACCAGATCCATTTTGGCCTAAAAAGCCAAATACCTGGCCTGCTTGCACTTCAAAGCTTAGGTCGTCCACCGCTTTTAAGCTGCCAAAATGCTTACTTATATTTTGTACTTTAATTACAGACATAACATAATAACAAAAAACCCCAAACATAGTTCAGGGTTTTGTATCAATTTAATATTAATGAATACTATTTGTATTGCGGGATAATGCTATTCGCTAAATCTACCATTTGCTTTAATCCATCTTCTGGTAAATTTCCTTTTTTAAACTCAGCCAATACATTTGGTAATTTATTGGTCATTTCTAATAAGAAATGCGCTTCAAATTCTTTTACCTTACGCACTGCAACTTCTCTCAATAAACCATTCGTACCTAGGTAAATAATGGCTACTTGTTTTTCAACGGAGAAAGGGGTGTATTGCGCTTGCTTTAAAATTTCCACGTTTCTAGCACCTTTGTCAATTACCGATTTAGTAGCAGCATCCAAATCACCACCAAACTTAGAGAAAGCTTCCAACTCTCTGTATAAAGCCTGATCTAATTTTAAAGTACCAGATACTTTTTTCATGGACTTAATCTGTGCATTACCACCCACACGACTTACAGAGATACCTACGTTAATCGCTGGACGAATACCTGCGTTAAATAAGTTACCCTCTAAGAAAATTTGACCGTCCGTAATTGAAATTACGTTTGTTGGAATATAAGCAGATACGTCACCTGCTTGTGTTTCAATGATTGGTAATGCAGTTAATGATCCGCCACCTTTCACCAAATGCTTGATGGAATCAGGTAAGTCATTCATGTTTTTTGCAACATCATCATTTGCAATAACTTTTGCAGCACGCTCTAACAAACGACTATGCAAATAGAATACATCACCTGGATATGCCTCACGTCCTGGCGGGCGACGCAATAATAAAGACACCTCACGATATGCCACCGCTTGTTTTGATAAATCATCATAAACAATCAATGCTGGACGACCAGTATCGCGGAAAAATTCTCCAATCGCTGCACCCGCAAATGGGGCGTAGAATTGTAATGGAGCTGGATCCGCTGCAGGAGCTGCAACGATGATGGTGTAAGCCATCGCGCCATTATCTTCTAAAGTTTTCATCACACCAGCAATGGTAGATGCTTTTTGTCCAATCGCTACATAGATACAGTACACTGGTTTTCCTGCATCAAAAAATTCTTTTTGATTAATAATGGTATCAACACAAATTGCAGTTTTACCAGTTTGACGATCACCAATAACCAACTCTCTTTGTCCACGACCAATTGGAATCATCGCATCAATTGCTTTGATACCTGTTTGTAATGGTTCCTTTACTGGCTCACGGAAAATTACCCCTGGTGCTTTACGCTCCAATGGCATTTCATACAATTCACCTTTAATAGGACCTTTACCATCTATTGGCTCTCCTAATGTATTAATGACACGGCCTACTAAACCTTCTCCTACTTTAATAGAGGCGATTTGACCTGTTCTTTTTACTTTATTTCCTTCCTTGATCCCTTTACTATCTCCCATCAATACCACACCCACATTATCTTCCTCAAGGTTAAGTGCGATTGCTTTAGTTCCATTTTCAAATACGACTAGCTCACCACTTCTAACACCGTTCAAACCATATACACGGGCAATACCATCACCTACTTGTAATACAGTTCCCACTTCCTCTAAATCAGCTGAGGCATTGAAATTGCTTAGTTGCTGTCTAAGAATTGCTGAAATTTCATCGGGTTTAATGTCCACCATAACGATTATTTTTTTTGTATAATTATATTTTTCCTACGAACTCGTTTTTTAAAAATTGTTTTTTTATGTCTTTCAAATCTCTTGAGATACTTGCATCTAATAAATTATTATTAAACTCAAGTACAAAACCACCTATCAAACTTTCGTCTATTTTGGTGGTCAACTCAACTGATACAAATGAACTATCAGATTTCACTTTTTGTTCAATTGCATTTTTCATCTCGGCACTTATTTCAACTGCTGTTGTTAAAGTAACCTGATGTATGCCCTTCATTCCATTGTATTGTTCAATGAAAGTATTTGCGATTTCATGCAAATCACTTTCTCTACCTTTCTTAACCAATAAAACAATAAATGAATTTGTTAAAACCCCTACATTATTCTTTAAAACAGCGCTCAAGATGCTATTTTTTTGATCTGCTTTGATAATGGGGCTGCACAACATATTTACAAACTCGCTGCTTGCATTGCAAACTGCTTGTAGGTATTTCATGTCCGTATATACCGCTTCCAACTGACCTTGTTCAATAGCTAAATCAAGGATGCTTTTTGCGTATCTACCTGCTAATCTGGCGTTCGGCATTTTCTTTAATTTAATTTAACTCCGTCAGCTAGTTGTTTAATATACGTTTCTTGCTCTGCTTTGTTTGAAAGCTCACGTCTTAATACTTTTTCTGCAACATCCACTACTAATGAACCCACTTGGTTTTTAACTTCCGTAAGGGCTGCATTTTTTTGTTGTGTTATGGCTACTTGCGCATCTGCTACAATTCGCTCATATTCTGACTTCGCTTTATCTTTTGCATCAGCGATCATTTTCTCAGATGCTTCTTTCGCGTCTTTAATTAAAGTAGCTCTTTCCTCACGTGCCTTTGCTAATAATGCTTCATTTTCATTTTGCATGGCAGAAATATCTGCTTTCATTTTATCCGCCTTAGCTAATGATTCAGCAATACCTTGCTCACGATCACTAATTGCTTTCAACATTGGCTTCCAAGCAAACTTGCCCAATACCACAAGTAGTCCAACAAAGGCAACTGTGTTCCAGAATACCAATCCGATATCTGGCAACACTAGTGGGTTTATTTCTAAAAACATACTCCTTAATTTATCTTAATGATTAAAAAAATTTTCTTCTTTTTTACAACCATCCCCATTTAAAAAAATTATAGGCCCTTCGCCCTGTGCTAGGGCCTATAATACTTTGGGAATCTTTTGATAGATTATCCGTTCCCTAAAAGGGCAACCACCACCGCAAATAAAGCTACGGCCTCAACGAAGGCAGCCATTACGATCATGTTAGAACGAATATCATTCACTGCTTCTGGTTGACGAGCAATACTTTCTACCGCTCCTTTACCAATTAGACCGATGCCAATTCCAG
>JBEATG010000202.1:0-4029 GCA_041162035.1 Bacteroidota bacterium | reverse complement strand
AATATAGGCTGGTTCATCATTAATATTCATGACATCAGGAACTGAAATTTGCATTTTAAATGCCATTTCATATTGCGCCATCCTTGCAATGGTCTCGGGGTCTTTAAATTCATTATAGGTTAATTGATTCGCTTCATTGATCGCATCAATCGATGCTTTTCGTAAGTCACGATCAATACCAGCAGGGTCTTTTAAAAATAAAACTGGATCTCCTTCGCTACGACACTGAACACCTTGATATACGGAAGGTAAAAATCCATTACCCCAAACACTTTTTCCTGCATCCGGATTGTTGCCTCCTGAAGTTAATACCACAAAGCCGGGCAGATTGCTATTTTCACTACCAAGTCCATAAGTTGCCCATGCACCAATACTTGGTCTACCTAATCGAGCCGATCCTGTATGCATTAATAATTGCGCAGGGCCATGATTGAATTGATCTGTTTGAACTGCTTTTAAAAAACTTATTTCATCTGCGACCGTTGCTAAATGTGGCAGATTATCCGAAATCCACGCACCACTTTGCCCCCTTTGTTTAAATATAGCTTGAGGCCCTAGCATTTTAGGAACACCACGTATGAATGCGAATTTTTTCCCTTCTAGTAAACTTTGTGGGCAATCCTGTCCATCTAATTTTAATAACTCAGGCTTGTAATCAAATAGTTCCAATTGCGAAGGCGCGCCAGCCATATGTAAATAGATGACCGATTTTGCTTTACCAATAAAATGCGGTGCTTGCGCCATGAGTGGATTGCTATTACCAAATTGATCTAAGCGATCCTTGCTACCTAACCAATCACATCCACCCACCATGGAACCTAAAGCCATCGCACCGATGCCAGAAAAACATTCTTTAAAAAAGTATTTTCTAGTTATTTGATGTGATGTTTGAAGGTTGGCTTCCTGTATAATATTTTTATTGCTTCGCTTACTCATGTCAATTTAATTTTTTGTCAAAAATTCATCTGTATTTATGATTGCCGTGGTGACCATCATTAACGCCGCCGAACTTGCGTCCCCATTTTTATCACCAGTAATTTGTTCAATACGAAAACTGTCTTGTTTGTATTTCGTCAATGCAGTTTGATATAATTTTTCAAATACTTTTTGTTGATCGGCGCTAATCGTTTTATTAAATGCCAATTCATAGGCCTTGCTAATTTGTTTGCTTGCATTTTTAGGAATCATTTTTATAACACGTTTTGCAAAGTGTTGTGCAGCTTCAATGTATACGGAATCATTTAATGAATTAAGTGCTTGTAATGGGGTGTTGGTTCTGATACGGCGCGCCGCGCAAACTTCCCTGCTCGTTCCATCAAAACTTAACATTGATGGATAGGGTGCTGATCGTTTCCAAAAGGTATATAAGGCGCGCCTATATTGATCTCCATCTGTACTTAATATCCATTTAGCTCCATTATACGGCGACTTCCAAATACCTTCTGGTTGGTAAGGATACACACTAGGGCCATTCATTTTATTACTTATTAGCCCACTTACGGTTAATGCCTGATCCCGTATTTGTTCTGCGGATAATCTTACTCTTGGGCCTCTTGCATATAATTTATTATAAGGATCTTTGGTTATGGCATCCTTATTAAATTTTGAATCCTGTTGATAGGTTGCACTCATCACCATTTCTTTGATCATCTTTTTCAAACTCCATTGATGCGTATTCATTAACTGCCAGGATAAATAATTGAGTAGTTCCTCATGTGTTGGTGCAATACCCTGCGTTCCAAAATCTTCTAAGGTTTCAGTAATTCCTTGACCAAATAATTGCTCCCATATTCTATTAACAATGGTTCGAGCAGTTAACGGATTTTTTTTATCTGTCAACCACATCGCCATACCCAATCTGTTTTTAGGTGCGCCTGCAGGCAATCCACCCAAGGAGGCGGGTACATCTGGCACCACCACTTTACCTTTTACCAACCAGTTACCTCTTTCAAATATATGTGTGGTTCGAGACATATTGCTTGGATTATCAAGCATGATAGGTGTTGGCGTGTAATTATTTGAATGTAATAATGTATCAAAATTGTTATAGGCCAATTCACCTTCTGGGGTTCCATTTTTTGGAAATGGATTGTCTAATCTCAACCAATCATATTGTATTCCATTTTCTTCCGGATTATTTATTTGACGATTATTATAAATAAAAACTAAATGATGTTTGCCTATGGTTGTAGGAATAGTAGTGGTTGCAATTTTCCAATCTCCTTTTGAATTTTCAACGACAATATTTTTTAGCAAGGGACCTTTTGCTGAATCTAAATGAATTTCCCATTTGCCTCCTGGTTTCCATGATTTGTATTTGTAATACAATAAAGTGCTACCCGTTAAATCAATATCTTTTATACGGGCTTCCCCCTTATTTCTTAGCATTAACCATTTGGTATCCGCTAATGCACCATTGATAATTTGATCCGCCACCAATGAGTTAATTGCGGTTTGCCCTGTTTTAATAAATCGCATCAAATCCTTTTCTCGAGAGGGCGCATTTTTATGCAACCAATCTTGCAATTGAAATAATCTTATGCTGTCTGTATTATGAAATTCTTTTAAAAAAGGATATTCTGCATAGGTATCCTCATCTCTTGTATTATTAAATAAGGCTAAAAACTTATAATATTCTTCATGTTTAAAAGGATCGTAAGGATGGCTATGACATTGCACACAAGCGAAAGTGGTGCCCATCAAACTAACCCAAGTTGTATTTACGCGATCAATCACAGCAGCAGTTCTAAACTCTTCATTATCCGTTCCACCTTCATCATTGGTTAATGTATTGCGATGAAATGCGGTGGCAATGTATTGCGCATCTGTTGGGTTAGGTAACAAATCCCCTGCGAGTTGTTCTGTTAAAAAAATATTGTAAGGTTTGTCAATATTAAATGCATTAATTAACCAATCACGATATCTCCAAATAGTTCTTGAATCATCTTTCTCAAAACCTCTGGTATCCGCGTATCTTGCCATGTCCATCCATAAGCCTGCCCATTTTTCACCATATTGTTGCGTTGCTAATAATTCATTCACTAAAATTTCATACGCATCCTCATTATTATTTTGAAGATATTTTTTTGCAATTGCTTCTGGTGCTGGCATTCCAATAATGTCAAAACTTACGCGTCGAAGTAATGTTGGCTTATCTGCCATTGTCGCAGGTGTTAAGCCTTCGGCTTTAATTTTTTTATAAATAAATGGGTCAATATTATTTTTTATCCAGCTTGGTTTTCCGAATAAACCAAAGGGTCCAATACCTACTGATGGAATAGGCGTTTCTTCCACTGGCACATACGCCCAATGATCACCCCATTTAGCGCCTTGATTAATCCATTTTTTTAATAAACTAATTTCATCATTACTTAACGGTGGATGCTTATAAGGCATGCGCTCCTCTGGATCGGTCAAATAAAGCCGCTTGATCATTTCACTATTTTCTGCATCCCCTGGTATGATTGCCACCTTCCCAGATTTATTAACTGCAAGTGCTTCTTGTCTGAATAATAAACTGAATCCACTTTGTCTTTTAACGCCCCCATGACAACTGATGCATTTTTTGTTGATCAAGGGTTTTACCTCAGCATTAAAGTCAACTTGTTTGTTATTGATAAAGTAGCGAGAACCTATTAATACTGGCACTAAAAAAAGTAGGATGACTATATAAATTTTAGGGACTCTTTTCAATATCATTTTTGCAACATTTTCAGTATTTAAGATAGGTTATTTTTAAACACAGGCAAAAGGCGCAACTACGAAATTTTTACTAGTAAAGCTAGTGGCCTATTTTAGTGTTAATGAAACTATAAATTTCAAAATCGGGCTCATTCGGAATATAATTTAAAGGTTTGATTACTAACTGTTTAACTTTTTAAGCCAATTTTATTAAAATAGCTTAACATTTCATTACCATCAAAGCTTAGAAAAGGGTGGTAAATTTTATATACGATAATTGCTTTTTCTAACCAAACCAAACCAAAAATGAAAAAAATCTATCAACAAATCCTTGATTTCCCCCAGATG
>JBEATG010000174.1:0-3794 GCA_041162035.1 Bacteroidota bacterium | reverse complement strand
AGCGAATTTTTTTGATCCTCCCATATATGATGCGAACGGCGATATTGTTTACGCACATCTCTGACTGCATCTAAACCTCCTGCTCTATCAAATTTATTAATGGCAATTAATTTTGCATAATCAATCATGTTAATTTTTTCCAATTGTGTAGGCGCGCCAAATTCAGGCGTCATCACATAAATGGGAATGCTTACATAATCAACAATAGTGGCGTCGTTTTGCCCCACTCCTGCCGTTTCAATAATAATAGCATCATAGCCTGCCTCTATTAATAGTTCAATAATAGCATCCATTGAATGGGCAATAGTATTTTTATCAGACCTAGTAGCCAAGGAGCGCATAAAAACATTTGGATGATCAATGGCATTCATACGAATACGATCGCCTAGCAATGCACCTCCTGTTTTTCTTTTACTGGGGTCTACAGAAATAATTGCAATGGTTTTGCTAGGGTTGGCCAATAAAAAATACTGAATAAGCCTATCACAGAGCGTAGACTTTCCAGCCCCTCCTGTTCCGGTAAGCCCAATAATGGGAATATTTTTTTTCTTTTTGGAAGTATTATTTTTGGAAGTACTTTTTGCAGAAGAATTTTTCGAGGAATAATTTTTCGAGGAAGAAATTTTAGAGTCATTATTTTGCAAAAGCGTAATAGCTCTACTTATTTGTCGAGGATCAATTTTTTTAGCAAAAGATAATTTAGGTAATTTTTTTGGAGAAAAATCTTTTAATGTATAATCACATAATTGAATCACTTGTTCAATCATGCCTTCAATACCTAATTTCAAACCATCTTCAGGTAAATATATTTTGGAGATACCAATTTTTTCTAAATAAGCTGCTTCTTTTGGTAAAATAGTACCGCCACCACCACCTACAATTTTTATATGTTGATAGCCTGCCTCATTTAATAATTTTCTAACGTAAGTGAAAAATTCAATATGCCCACCCTGATAAGAAGTAATGGCAATACCTTGTACATCTTCTTCAATTGCAGCGGCCACAATTTCTTGTGCGGAACGATTATGTCCAAAATGAATAATTTCTGCGCCTTTTTCTTGAAGCACACGACGCATAATATTAATGGAGGCATCATGTCCATCAAATAAACTAGTGGAAGTAAGAATACGTATATTATTCATGCTGTAAAGCTAACAAATGTTAGCAACATGACAAACTAAAAAAACAAAAACTAACTACGCTTTTTTAGCAGCCTGTACTTTGGCAGCTGCAATAAAATGTACAAATAATGGTGCTGGATGTTCTACTGTACTTTTTAATTCAGGATGATATTGAACCCCAATAAAAAATGGATGATTAGGCAATTCAATAATCTCCACAAGACCTAATTCTGGGTTCACACCACTTGTTACCATTCCTTTTTCTTGGAATAATTTTAAGAAGGTATTATTAAATTCATAACGGTGTCTATGTCTTTCATTAATATTGGTGCTACCATAAATTTTATAGGCTAATGTATCCTTAGTAATGGTACAAGGATAAGAACCTAAACGCATGGTTCCACCCTTCATGGTAATTCCCTTTTGATCTTCCATAATGTCAATCACAGGATGTTCTGTATTCGCATCCATTTCAACCGAATGCGCTCCTTTTAAATGTAAAATATTACGCGCAAATTCAATGACCGCCATTTGCATTCCTAAACAAATACCAAAAAATGGTAAATTATTTTCTCTTGCATATTTTACCGCTACAATTTTTCCTTCAATTCCTCTAGCACCAAAACCTGGTGCCACTAATAAACCATGCAAGCCTGCTAATTGTTCATTTACATTCTCATCTGTAATATTTTCACTATGTACATTCACTACATTCACTTTCACTTCATTCATCGCACCTGCATGAATAAAACTTTCTAGTATAGATTTATAAGCATCTTGTAATTCAATATACTTTCCAATAAGTCCAATATTTACTGTGCTTTTAGGATGTTTTAATTTATCTAAAAAAATATTCCATTTAGCTAAATCAGGCTCCTTAAAATTTTGAATATTTAATTTTTTCAACACAATTAAATCCAATTTTTCTTTTAACATTAATAAGGGCACTTCATAAATAGTACTTGCATCTAATGACTCAATTACATTCCCCGCTTTTACATTACAGAATAATGCAATTTTTCTTTTAATCTCATCATTTAAAGGATGCTCTGTTCTACAAACAATTACGTCTGGATGTACGCCTGTTTCACTCAACATTCTTACACTATGTTGCGTTGGTTTTGTTTTTAGTTCCTTGGCAGCATTTAAATAAGGAATTAAAGTCAAATGCACCACCATGACATCATCCTCTGGCAACTCCCATTGAATTTGACGGACGGTTTCAATAAAAGGTGTGCTTTCAATATCACCCACTGTTCCACCAATTTCCGTGATCACCACATCAAATTTTCCATCCTGACCTAGCAATAACATGCGTCGCTTAATTTCATCAGTGATATGTGGAACTACTTGTACTGTTTTTCCTAAAAATTCACCTGCTCTTTCCTTATTGATGACCGTTTGATAAATACGGCCAGTAGTTACATTATTTGCTTGGGAAGTTGGACTACTTAAAAAACGCTCGTAATGCCCTAAATCCAAATCGGTTTCAGCACCATCTTCTGTAACATAACACTCTCCATGCTCATAAGGATTCAATGTACCTGGATCCACATTAATATAGGGATCAAACTTTTGAATAGTTGCAGTGATCCCCCTGGCTTGTAATAATTTAGCCAAGGAAGCAGCAATAATGCCCTTACCTAAACTACTCGTTACACCGCCTGTTACAAATACATACTTTGCCATATTATTATTGCTTCTTTTTTGAAAATAGCATACACCCAATAGCAAATACTACTGTGTATAAACCAGTCTCAAAATGGTTAATTTACTTTTTAGGACCTATCTTTATTTGGAAAAATTCTTAGAGGTCATACAAACCTACACCAAAAATGGGGTGGAAAAAAATGATCCTTAACGCCCAACAAAAAATGTTTATAAGTGTTATTTAAAAGTGAACATCTTTACTAAAAACAACTAAAATAAAATGAAAAACTTAATTTATTCCACTTTGGCCCTTCTGTTTGCGGCTAGTTTGTTGAGCTGGCAATGGTCCAAAAACCAACATCCTACAATGGATAAAAAAGAGGTCATTGAATGCCTCAATATGGAAACACAACAAGCTTATCAACTGGAGGCAAGCACCCCCGCTTTCGCGGCAATGCACCCGAACCCTTTGGTGGTAAATCCAGAAAATTTATTGGGAAAAATGATTGAATTTGACGCAGCTGATGGTAAACAAGCATTTGCCTATTTTATTCCTGCTAAAAAGAAAACCAATAAATATTTAATTGTGATTCAGGAGTGGTGGGGTTTGAATGACAATGTGAAAATGGAATCAGATAAATATTATACCGACCTTGGTAATGTAAACGTAATTGCCGTGGACATGTATGACGGCAAAGTGGCCGCTACTCCAGATAGTGCCATGAAATTAATGCGCGGTGCTAATATGGAAAGAATGACTGCTATTATGCAAGGCGCCATTAAATATGCCGGTAGTAAAGCTGCCATATATAGTGTGGGTTGGTGTTTTGGCGGTATGTGGAGTTTACAAACTGCGATCCTTGCTGGACCACAAGCAAAAGGATCGGTGATGTATTATGGTCGCCCTGAAACGAATATGGATAAATTAAAATCCATCCAATGTGATATCATTGGCTTCTTTGGCAACAAGGACCAAAGCCCTTCTCCTGCATTAGTGAATGATTTTGAAAAGAATATGAAAGA
>JBEATG010000160.1:0-7165 GCA_041162035.1 Bacteroidota bacterium | reverse complement strand
AATTAACTGAATTTAATGTTAAGCGTTATCAATTAAGTTACTTACCTACTATAAGCATGTCGGGAAACGCTTCAAAAAACGCAATGCGTACTAAGTTTGATTTTTTTGAAGGAGGGAGTTGGTTTAATACTACGTTGGTTAGTTTAAATGTAAACCTGCCACTATTTAACGGGTTTGCGCGTGATGCGCGTGTAAAAAGAACAAAAATTGAATTAAATCAAATTGAAAATCAACTAGGCGCTTTAAAAAACAATATTGATAATGAAATTACACAAGCCAAATTAAATTATATGTCATCAGTGGCTACGATGCAGTTTCAAAAAAAGAATATGCAATTAGCAGAAACGGTTTACCAGCAAACAAAAAAGAAGTTTGAAACTGGTACAGGCTCTAATACTGAAATGTCTGCAGCACAAGCGGATTTGGTTACGGCGCAGAACAACTATATGAACGCATTATATAGTGCTTTAATTGCAAAAGTAGATTTACTAAAAGCAACCGGAAAATTATAAAATAAAATTCGCTGCAAATTCAATTGCAGAAAAATATAAAATGATAAAATCAAACATAATGAAAAATTACGCAACATTAATTATCGGATCATTGGTATTATTTTTAGTCGCTTGTGGTGGCGATAAAAATTCAGTGGAAGCTAAAAAAACAGCTTTGGCTAATTTAAAAAAGCAAGCTTTAGAAATTAGCATCAACATTGCTAATCTAGAAAAAGAAATTAAAACCCTGGGCGGCGCTAAAGCTGATAAAACCATTTTAGTTTCTATTGATACTATTAAAACTCAGGTGTTTGACCATTACATTGAGCTTCAAGGAAAAATTGAATCCGAAAGTGTTTCCTATATCACACCACGTGCTGGTGGCGGTCAAGTAAGATCTCTTTATGTTAAAAGAGGTGACCTGGTAAAGAAAGGCCAGTTACTATTACAGTTGGACAATAGCTTAATCAAACAAAGTGTTGCAGCAGCTTCTCAAAATATTGAAACACTAAAAGCACAAGCTGCTTTAGCAAAATCAGTATATGAAAAACAAAAGAATTTATGGGAGCAAAATATTGGTAGTGAAATACAATTGTTAACTGCAAAAACAAATGCAGAAGCATTGGCTAGTCAATTAAAAGGTGCTACTGAGCAAGTAGGCGTAATTAAAGACCAATTGGCTTATACGAGTATTTATAGTGATGTGGATGGCGTTGCAGAGGAGGTAAATATACATGTGGGGGAAATGTTTATGGGGGCTGGCCAAATAAAAGTTGTGAATACACAAAAATTAAAAGCAACGGCTTTGGTTCCTGAAAACTATACTGGAAAAGTACGTGTGGGTAGTGATGTGGCTTTAAACTTTCCTGATATGCAAAAAACAATTGCGACGAAAATCAGTGTTATAGGTAAAGTGATTGACCCACTCAGTAGAAGCTTTTTTATTGAAACGAAAATAGCACCTAACAGTGACTTTAGACCTAATCAATTGGTGCAAGTGAAAATTAAAGATTATTCGAAAGCAAACGCAATAAGTATACCCATCAATATTTTACAAAATGATGAAAAAGGTAAATTTGTCTATGTGGCCATTAGCGAAAATGGAAAAATGATTGCTCGTAAAAAAATAATTACTGTAGGTGAATTTTATGGTGACAACATGGAAGTATTAGGTGGCTTAGTCAATGGAGATGCAATAATTACTACTGGGTACCAAAACTTATTTGATGGTCAGTTTATCACTACAGTAGCTAAATAAATAATTCAACACATTAACAGATTACTATGTCGACAATTCAAAAGATAAAAGAAAAGTTTAAGGAATTTAAACCTACTTCCTGGAGCATCACCAACAAAACTTCTATTTACCTACTTATGTTATTTATAAGCATAGGAGGTATATTCCAGTTTTTGACACTACCTAAAGAGCAGTTCCCTGATATTATTATCCCCACCATATTTGTACAAACCGTTTATGTAGGTAACTCCCCTAAGGATATTGAGAACCTGGTAACCGTCCCTATTGAAAAGCAGATCAAGGGTATTACAGGTGCTAAAATTACCAAGTTCACCTCCAACTCTCAACAGGACTTTTCAGCTATTACCATTGAGTTTGGAACCAATGTCCCTACCGATGTGGCCTTACAAAAAGTGAAGGATGCGGTGGATAAAGCCAAGTCCGACTTGCCGAATGATTTAACACAGGCCCCTAGGGTCATTGAGATTAGCTTGAGTGAGCAACCCATTATGTATGTAAACATTAATGGCAATTATGACCTAGTGCAATTATCTAAATATTCAGAGTTACTAAAAGATAAATTGGAAAATATTTTTCAAATCAATAGGATTGATATCGTAGGTGCGCCTGAAAGAGAATTTCAAATTAACGTAGATAATTATAAAATGCAAAGTGCAGGTATAACATTTGATGATATCACTTTTGCAATTCAGCGTGAGAATTTAGATTTATCGGGTGGTTTATTGGAAGTAGGTACGATGAATCGTAATCTTCAATTAAAAGGGCAATTAAAAAATGCCAACGATATAAGTAATATTATTGTCCGCAATACCAGTGGTGCTGCTATTTATTTAAAAGATGTAGCCAATATTGTGGATACGGTTAAGACCAATGAAAGCTATGCGCGTTTAGATGGTAAAAATGTAATGACTTTAAATATCATCAAAAGAAGTGGTGAAAATTTAATCGCGACTTCAGATGCGGTTAAAAAAGTGGTGGATGAAACTATTTTAAATGATTTTCCATCGGATTTAAAAGTAGTTATATCCGGTGATCAAAGTATTAGAACAAGAAGTTCATTTACAGAGTTAGTCAACTCCATTGTTATTGGATTTGTGCTAGTATTAATTGTACTTATGTTTTTCATGGGTGTAACTAACGCGTTCTTTGTTGCCTTATCAGTGCCATTGAGTATGTTTGTTGCCTTTGTATTTATACCAGGTGCTGAATTAATTGTAGGAAACAGTATCACCCTGAACTTTATCGTACTATTTGCATTATTGTTTGGCTTGGGTATTATCGTAGATGATGCGATCGTGGTGATTGAAAATACCCATCGTATTTTTATACAAGGCAAAGGAAAATTATCAGCAACAGTATCAGCTAAAATGGCTGCAGGCGAAGTGTTTGTTCCAGTGTTAGCAGGTACTATTACTACATTAGCGCCGTTTTTTCCTTTACTATTCTGGCCTGGATTGATTGGTAAGTTTATGATTTACTTACCTACTATGTTAATATTTACATTAACCGCTTCCTTATTGGTTGCGTTTATCATGAACCCAGTTTTTGCAGTTGACTTTATGAACCATGAGGAAGAAAGTGAGGAAGAGCGATTAAAGAATAGGGCGAAGATATTTAAACAAAAAGGTTTTTGGATTCCAATCATCGTTGGCGTTATTTTTGATTTGACTGGATATACTTTTTTAGGCAACCTACTTATTTTCTTTATGATACTCGTAGTGGCGAATAGATATTTTATATCCTCTGCCATTCATAAATTCCAATCTGTTACTTTGCCAAATTTAATGGGCATGTACGAAAACGGATTACGCCGTGCATTAACAGGATGGAGACCCGTAAAATTATTAATAGGTACTTTTGTTTTGCTGGTCGTTTCATTTGTGGTATTTGGCATTAGTGTTGCTAAGGGTCGTGTAGGAATTGAATTTTTCCCGGTGGGTGACCCCAACCAATTATATGTTTATTTAAAATTACCCGTAGGTACGCAAGTGGGATACACTGATTCAGTAACCAAAGTGCTTGAAGCAAAGGTTAATAAAGTATTAGATAACGAGCCAGGTAAACGAAATCCAATTGTAGAGAGTATTATTTCCAATGTAGCAGTAGGCGCGGGTGACCCAATGCGCGGTGATCGAAGCCCACATGCAGAATTAGGGCGATTACAAATCAATTTTGTTGAATTTGAAAAACGAGATGGTAAATCAACAGCGCCTTATTTGGATGCGATTCGTGCACAATTAAAAGGTATTCCTGGTGCTGAAATTTCAGTAACACAGGAGCAAAGCGGACCACCAACAGACCCTCCTATTAATATTGAAATTCAAGGAGATGATTTTGATAATTTAATTAAAACTGCAGTCGGTTTAAAAAACTATTTAGATTCAGTGCAGGTGCCGGGTGTGGAAGAATTAAAAATGGATGTGGATTTACAAAATCCAGAATTAACTTTAACAGTAGATCGTGAGCGTGCATTAATTGCAGGTGTTTCCTCAGCACAAGTGGGTATGCAAATTAGAACCGCATTATTTGGTAAGGAAGTTTCCAAAATTAAAGATGGCAAGGAAGAATATAAAATACAATTACGTAATGAAAGTTTACAACGTAAAAATTTAGTAGATATATTAAATATGCGTTTGTCCTTTAGAGATATGGCAGCGGGTGGTATGGTTAAAAATATTCCAATTAGTTCATTGGTTAAAGTAGAACCTACCAATACCTTAGGTAGTGTAAGACGTAAGGATCAAAAGCGCCTTATTCAATTAAGTTCAAACGTATTATTAGCGCAAGGCTTTAACCCCACTTCCGTAAACGCAGTGATCGCACAATACATTTCTAACTTTAATGGCATACAGGAAGGAGTGACAATTAAACAAACTGGTGAAAACCAACAACAATTAGAAACAGTAAGCTTTTTAGGAAAAGCAATGATCATTGCATTGATGTTGATTCTTTTCACTTTAGTATTACAGTTTAATTCTATTTCTAAATCGGTGATAATTTTAACAGAGATTTTATTTAGTATCATTGGGGTATTATTAGGCTTTTCCATATTTGGAATGAAAGTATCTGGTGTGATGACCGGTTTGGGTATTGTTGGACTTGCGGGTATCGTTGTGAAAAATGGTATTTTAATTATCGAGTTCACCGATGTGTTAAGAGCAAGAGGAATGAAAACGAAAGAAGCTTTGATACAAGCAGGTAAAACCAGGATTATTCCTGTACTATTGACTGCATTAGCTGCTATCCTGGGCTTTATCCCTATTGCGATTGGCTTTAACATCAACTTTGTTACATTGTTTAGTGAGTTAAATCCACATATCTTTTTTGGTGGCGATAGCGTTTCCTTCTGGAAGCCATTAAGTTGGACTTTGATCTTTGGATTGATCTTCGCCTTTTTCATGACCTTGTTTATTGTGCCTGCGATGTACTTAATCGCTGAACGTTTACGCCGTCCAATGCGTCGTCACTTTGGTGGTAAATGGATCAGCATGTTGGGTATACCTCCATTAACATTTATCTTTTTACCATTAATGTTTGTGACTGCTTTCATTCACAGAAGAAATGAAAAAAGAAGAAGCGCAAACAATAATGCAAATGGCGATAAAATAATTAATGGCTCTTGGTATTAAACCATCAGTAGATTTAGTTTAATAATTGCAGTGATTCAATTATAGTAAATCGATTAAGGCAAATAAACTATAGCAAAAAGCCCTCCTCCGAAATTCGGAGGAGGGCTTTTTTATCTGCAGTATAATTTCTTACTATTTTCGTTTACTCAATTTCAGTAGTAGTTATACATTAGGAATTGATAACTCAAATGAGGCTACCAGAACTTAATATACAAGGCTGATAAAATCATCAGTATCGAAACAATTAAAACCAATGTTGTATTATCTACTTTGTACATTGACTTATCAGAAACAAACGCTTTTGGATTCACTTTTGGTCCAAACAAAGTAATCACTACCATTAATATAGCTGTTATGATTCCCGCGATACCCATCGCTACTAAAAATGGAATTTTATATACACCAGCACTATTTGGATAAGCAGTATAATAGAATGTTTCATTACCGAATACCATCGGCGCAAATTCATTATAGAATAAGGATAAAATAAAACCACCCAATATACCCACTACGGCTGCAGTTCCTGTAGTACGTTTCCAAAACATACCTAGTACAAATACGACCAAAACGCCTGGGCTAATAAAGCCAGTATACTTTTGGATAAATGTAAATCCTCCTGCACCTCCGATGCCTAAAATATCATCCCAAGTGAATATTACACTAATAAACATGGCACAAATGACTACCCATCTTCCCATCTTCACTAATTTTTCCTCACTTGCTTCTTTAGCAAAATATTTTTTATAAATATCCAAAGTGAAAATGGTACTAATACTATTTGATTTGCCTGCTAATGAGGCAACAATTGCAGCTGTAAGTGCTGCTAGTGACAAACCTTTTACTCCAGTAGGTAAAAAAGCCAATACTGCCGAGTATGCACCATCCATACCACCCACCAAATGATCCAGATGTCCATTTTTGTGAAGTACATAAGCCGCAATACCAGGTAACATTACAATGACAGGCATTAATAATTTTAATAAGGCCGCAAATAATATTCCTTTACGAGCAGTAGGCAAATCGGCACCTAACGCACGTTGTGTGATATATTGATTGCATCCCCAATAATTTATATTCAAAATCCATTGGCCTGCTGCATACATCGCAATACCTGGAAGAATCATATACTTGTCAATGTATTCCTGCGAGGACGCCCCATTGGGTTTGTCCATTACCATATGAAAATGGTCGGGTGCTTGTTGCATTAATGTATTAAATCCAGAAATGATGCCGCCACCCATGCCAAATTTTTCACTCACCATGGATAATGCCATGTACGTTGTAGCCAATCCGCCAACAATTAAAACGGTTACTTGAATTACATCCGTGTATCCGATAACCTTCATTCCACCCAATGTAATAAACACGGCGAAGATGGCTAAGCAAACAATAATTTCATGTAAATGATTTTGACCCGGTAATAAACCATTGATGGCAGTAGCACCTAAATATAAAATAGAAGTTAAATTCACAAACACATATAAAAACAACCAGAAAATGGCCATAATTAAAGACACCGTTTCGTTATACCTCATTTGTAAAAACTGAGGCATGGTATAAATTTTATTTTTTAAATAAATAGGCATAAACCATACCGCAATAATCACCAAGCCCAATGCGGCAATCCACTCATAGGCAGATACTGCAATACCTACAAAATATCCATTACCACTCATTCCTATAAATTGTTCTGCAGAAATATTAGAGGCAATAAGAGATGCACCAATCGCCCACCAGGTTAAAGATCCTTCTGCTAAAAAGAATGCTTTTGAATCCTGTTCTTTGGT
>JBEATG010000153.1:0-5518 GCA_041162035.1 Bacteroidota bacterium | reverse complement strand
CAATATGACCATCAGTATCATCTCCTACAATTCCATCAGATACCCATAACACTTGATCCATTCCATAATAATCACACAAATATTTTTCAATTTGCGATTGATTTAAGTGTGGATTTCTATTAGGATTTAACAAACATGATTTTGAGGTCATGATTGTACCAGCGCCATTAAAATCAACCGAACCTCCTTCCATAATTATTTCCGGATAAAACACAGGTAAATTCAAGGCCTTCGCAATATTTGTTGGCATTACATCATCCAAATCATAAGGCGGATATTTACCACCCCATGCATTAATATTCCAATCAACAATTGCTTTTTTATCTTCAGGATGATTACGAATTAAAAAGGAAGGTCCATGATCGCGACACCAAGCGTCATTGGAAGGATGTAAATAAAAAGTCACTTTAGTTAAATCAACACCTGCTAATTGCAACATTTTATTTGCAGAGTTGCGCATTTTTTCATCTACGACATTAATACAAACACGTTCCGTTAAAGCAACTACTTTAACAAACTCCGTATAAGATGGATAAATGCTTGCGATTTTACCAGGCCAGCTTTCTTCCTTATGAGGCCATGTTAACCATATTGCTTCGTGCTTTGCAAATTCGGCAGGAAAATAGTAGCCCAATGATTTTGGCGTTACCCCTTCACCCATTTTCCTTAACTCATGTAAATGATTATTCTGCAGCATCAATATATCGTTTAGTGATGGGTTGATAGGAATCAATACGACGGTCACGTAAAAAAGGCCAATGCGTTCGATAACTGTCCGACTTTTCAGTGTCAATATCTATTACTGCGATTTCTTCATTTTCATGTGATGCTTTATAAAGTAAGGTTCCAAATGGATTACTTACAAATGAACCTCCCCAAAATTGCATCGCACCATTTTGTTCTAATCCAACCCTATTCACACTAATTACTGGTACCCCATTGGCGACAGCATGACTGCGTTGTATGGTTTGCCAAGCATTATATTGTTCCGTGTTGGTTGCTTCATCCTGGGAAGTTGCCCAACCAATAGCGGTTGGATAAAATAACATTTCCGCACCCATTAAACTCGTAATACGTGCTGCTTCAGGATACCATTGATCCCAACATATTAAAACGCCAATCGTTGCAAACTTTGTTTTGAAAACTTTATATCCTAAATCACCTGGCGTAAAATAAAATTTTTCATAATAAGAAGGATCATCAGGGATATGCATTTTACGATACTTCCCTAAATAAGCGCCATCTGCATCTAATACTGCAGTGGTATTATGATAAAGTCCTTCCGCTCTTTTTTCAAATAAGGAGGCAATAATCACTACGCCTAATTCTTTTGCCAATGCAGCTAGTGTATTGGATGTTTCTCCTGGTATCGCTTCAGCTAATTTAAAATTATCATAAGATTCAACATCACAAAAATATAAGGAAGAAAATAATTCTTGCAAACAAATAATTTGAGCGCCCTGCTTTGCAGCTGCTCTTATTTTTTCAATTGCCTTTTGATTGTTAGTGCTTTTTTCAGCACTACAAGACATTTGTATAATTCCTACTTTTACGATTGACATATTATATGAATTAAATAATTGAATCAAAATTACGCAACCCCAACAACTTTTGCGTCAAAAATCCTTCGGCATATTCCACCCCAATTTGATGCCCTAATTCCTTGGCCCTACTCTTTATAAATTCAATAAATGCAGCGCCTGAAATAAAGGTATCTGGTTCTGTTGAATTTGGATCATAAAATTGAGAAGCATGAGCCATGATCGACTCCATTTTCTTATCCATAAAAGCACTTATATCCACAACAAAATTGGGTGCCAATGACTTTGATTGTATATAATGAAAAACCTGGTTTGGTCTCCAAGGCATTTGTACTTGTCCATTATGGGTACTTTGTATTTTTACCAAACCCGCTAAAAATGAAGCTGTTTCCACCAACTGTGCTGCACGACCGTGATCAGGATGTCGATCATCAATAGCGTTACATAAAATAATAGTGGGTTGGTAACAACGAATTATTTCAATAATCGCAAATTGATTTTCTTTGTTATTTTCAAAAAAACCATCAGCCATCCCTAAATTTTCACGAACAGCCGCACCAATAATTTGACTCGCCAATTGTGCTTCTTTTAATCTTTGGGAAGTAGTACCACGGGTTCCTAATTCCCCTTTGGTTAAATCGATAATACCCACTTTTTTACCTTGGGCTACTGCCGATAAAAGTGTACCACCACAACCTAATTCAACATCATCTGGATGTGCACCAAAAGCAAGAATATCTAGTTTTTGCATCTCTGTATTAATTGTATTCAAAGTTAAGGCTTGATCTAAAGCAATAGCCTACAAAACTTTAAAAATGTTATTATACCCTAAAACCAAAAGCTACCCAAAATCAACGCTGTATAAAATAAGCTAATTAATGACAAAAAACCCTCTCTTACTAGGTAAGAAAGGGTTTAATAAGTTATAAAAAAAGCTTTTTTATTGGGCTATTTTATTTTTTCTTAGCGTAACGCTTATTGAATTTATCAATACGTCCAGCTGTGTCCACCAACATGTTTTTACCTGTGTAAAAAGGATGTGAAGTGTTTGAAATCTCCAATTTGATGACTGGATATTCATTTCCGTCTTCAAATAAAATGGTTTCTTTAGTTTGAGCTGAAGATTTACCTAAAAAAGAAGTACCGTTACTCATGTCCTTGAACACTACAAAACGATACGATTCTGGATGGATACCTTGTTTCATTATATATGATTTTTAAGGATGCACGGTTTTTGCCGTACAATTTATTAAATAGGTTGCAAATTTAGGTAAAACCAAGGGTTTAGCCAAATTTTATAGGCTTAAAAGGCCGTTGCCTATTACTTCATATTGATGTACTGAAGCGGTAATCCCAGGTTTCCAGCCCTACAAGCCGCTATAACATCCTGTAAATCATCAATTTTCTTACCTGTTACGCGAACAATATCATCCATTATGGCTGCCTGCACCTTTAGTCCACTGTCCTTGATCAATTTTACTACCTTTTTGGCATCCTCTTGTTTTAAGCCATTACGAACAGGGATATCCTTTTTGAAAATTTTACCGCTTGGATAGGCATCTTTTGAAAAATCAAAAGCCGAAGGATCAATTCCTTGTTTCATTGAACGACTTATAACCACATCAATAATTTGTTGAATTTTCATATCTGATTCAGATTCCATTTTAATCAAATATTCTTTTTTGTTTAAATCAATCACCACATGATTGCCTTTAAAATCAAATCGATTGGTGATTTCTTTTTTTACAATATTGATTGCATTGTCTAATGTCTGAATATCTACTGAACTCGCAATGTCAAAGGATGGCATAAAATTTAATTTAAGATTTTTGAATGTTTTTCGGGAACCAGCTTTTTGATTTAACTAGGAATACAATACCTAATATAATTAAAATAACTGATATTAATTCAGCTTGTGTTGGTTGAAAAGGTAAAAAAGTATATTTATTATTCACCCTTATCTTTTCAATAAAGAAACGTTCGCCCCCAGCAAAAATGAAATAGATCCCTGTGATGATTCCTGGTTGCGTTATTTTTTTCCGAACCATCCATACAATCAAAAACAATATGAACATGATAATTACTTCATAAAAAGTAGTTGGATATACTCCCTCAGGTAATTGGTTACAATAATTTCCAACACATCCTGGAATAGGAACACCTGCATTTACCACATTATGCGGATATTGATAGGACCAAAACCAATCAGGCAACCATGTGAATGGCTTGGGATTTAAATTAGGAATTCCCCAATCACCATCTCCACTAATATGACAACCAATACGACCTGCTGCATATGCAAATAACATGGTGGGTGCCATTGCATCTGCAAAATGAATCAAACGCATATTATATTTACGAATAAATACAATAATTGCGATAGTAGCCGAAATTAATCCACCATAAAAAGTAAGTCCGCTGAATGAAATTAATGAACCCCAAGGATCAAGCATTAACTCATCTAAATTTTCCAAATTATGAAAAATTTTCGCGCCTAAAAATCCCCATAAGGCTGCTTGCAAAACGATATCACCTACCCTGTCATGCGGCCACAGCAATAGTTTGCGCGTATCTGGTTTGGCTAATTTATCCTTGTCTTTTTCCTTCCATTTCAAATAAACCATAATACCGCCTACCAAAATACCCGCGCCAATATTACCCTGAAGGGACAGTATAAAAGCCTGCGTATTATTTAAAGCATCCGCAATCGTAAATGCCCCTATTATTTTATAGCCAAATAAAAATCCAAAGAAAAAACTAGTTAATAATTCACTCATACTAGCGGGCGCTCCAATAGTAATTGACTCCTCTGTAGGCGTAAATTCACCTATGGATTCCTTTCGCTTTAGTTCATTGTAAAGCACAAATCCAGATGCTACAAAAGCAATGGCTACAAAAAATCCAAATGAATTAACGAGTCTAAGTCCATTTAACTTTACACCGAAAAAATCGTCAATTAAATAATACAGATTGGGATACATGCTTGATAATGATTATAGTTTACAATGTTACTTAGAATATTTGATTTAAGTATAAAAAAAGGGCCACACTAGAAAGTGCGGCCGTATTTACTAACCCATCTAAAAACAAAAACCCTTTAATATTTTTATTAATTACAATGTTCTTGAAAAACACTAATTAAATGTTGTGCGATTACTTGAGCCGGTCTTCCTTCAATTTGATGTCTTTCGATAAAATTTACCAATTGACCATCTTTGAATAATGCAATTGCTGGTGATGATGGAGGATAAGGTAAGTGCATTTGTCTTACTTTATTAACTGCTTCAATATCAAAACCTGCAAACGTAGTAGTGATTTTTGTTGGTTTATTCGTTGCATTTGCTACTGCCATTAAAACACCTGGTCGACAAGCACCAGCAGCACAACCACAAACTGAATTTATAACCACCAATGTTGTTCCTTGATTATTTATTGCAGTTTCCACTTCAGCAGCAGTTGTTAAATCATCAAATCCATTATCAACTAATTCTGCTTTCATTGGTAATACAATCTCTTCAGGGTACATATCTTCTACTATTTATACCAAAATTAGGGATTTTAGAAATGCCCTACAAATTTGTTTTCGAGACATTTTGGCACTTAATAATATGATAACATACAATTAAACGGCCATAAATGGTATAATTAGGCTTGTTTTGAGGCTATTAGCGTAGATATCCGAGGATCTTAAGCATGCTTTGAGCAGATTGTTCCTTGGCGTAAACCCAGTCCACCAGCTTACCTGTTTTGGGGTCTTTTTCGACAATAACATGCTTAGGTGAAGGAATCAAACAATGTTTAATACCCCCGTAACCACTAATTTGATCTTGATACGCGCCTGTATGGAAAAATCCAACATACAATGGTTCATTATTTTCTTCGACCTTATCCTCCTTTAAATCATTCTTTAATTTTGGAAGGAACACTTCATTAATATGTTCTTCGGAATCATAATAATCATGACTATCGCAAGTTAA
>JBEATG010000173.1:0-9797 GCA_041162035.1 Bacteroidota bacterium | reverse complement strand
ACTTTGTATATCCAAAGCGAGAAGTGAATTTCACATTTTTAATCACATCATATTGTAATTCAAACTTACCATATAACTTAGTTCCTATATTTTTATTATAAGTATTATCTAAAACAGTAAGTGGGTTAAAAATTTCAGATAGAAGCAAATTACTGAAGCCAAATTTACTTGCTGTATTTTTTGTATTTAAAATAGAAACGGTAGGATCAAAGTTTAAAGCACTTCCAATCACACTATTAAACGAGTTTTCTAAAACGCCTTTAGAATCTAATATTAAAGCGCTGGTATTCATGATGAATTTTAATCTAGAAGATAAATCAAAATTCAAATTAGCTGTAAAATTAGATCTTGTGAAATTAGATTTATCAGTACCGCCTACAATACCACCTTGGTTTAAATAACCTGCACTTAATAAATAAGACATTTTTTCGGAACCGCCTTTAGCAGTCAAATTATAAATTTGTTGCGGAGCATCTTTGAAAATTTGATTTTGCCAGTTGTTGCCTACTCCAATACCAGATAAGTTAGAAAAGATTGGAGCACCACCTGCAGTAGTACTTCCTTCATTTAACATAGCAGCATATTCAGTGGCATTTAAAACACCAATCGTGTTCATGACTTGTTGTACACCATAGTTACTGCTAAAGCTAAATTCTGCTTTTTGATTTTTCTTGCCTGATTTGGTAGTTACCACAATCACACCGTTACCGCCTCTCACACCATAGATAGCAGTGGTTGCCGCATCTTTAAGTACGTTGATGGTTTCAATATCGTTAGGGTTGATAGAATTTAAATCAACTAAAGATTGTTGCACTCCATCTACTATCACCGTAGGATCTGTTCCTGTGAAAGAAGGAATACCTCTAATTAATACTGTAGGTTTAGAACCTGGAGAACCACCTTGAATGACACTCACCCCAGAAGCACGACCCTGAAGGGCCTCTTCGGTACGAACTGCATTCACTTTCTCGATGTCTACACTTTTAATAGTGGAGATAGCACCAGAAACGTTGGTGATTTTTTGGGTACCATACCCAATTACAATCACTTCACTTAAATTGGATGTGGCTACTTCGGTTAATTCAAAGTTGACAGTTCCAGAAGCAGATACTTTTTTCTCTACTTTGCTCATGCCTACATAACTAACTACTAAAGTTGCTCCTTTTGCAGGAATGGAAACTGTAAAATTTCCTTTCGCATCAGTCAAAGTAGTTTTGTTTGTTTCTTTCACTACTACTGAAGCGCCGACAAGCAATTCGCCGTTGGTCTTATTGGTCACCTTGCCCCCTACTTCAATGTTTTGAGCAAAAGCTCCTACAAATAGGCATAAAATAAAGGCAGAAGTAATCCAAAACCTGATTTTTAATTTCATGTACACTTAAATTAATGGTTTGAATAATAGAATTTTTATGATTTAAAAAGATAGAATGACGCGTTGGAGAAAGCATAACATATTTCATAACAAATTTTGAAGCAATTTGATAATGAAAGCATAATGTTTTTGAAGAAAGTCCAATAAAAAGCAAGGAAATGGCTAAAAATAGGGGGAAGGATAAGCTAAAATTAGCTTTCACAGTAGCAGTAGCTAACCCATATACTAGGATAGCCCAAAAAGCAAGTTTTGTAGCGTTTTTCATTGGTTTAAGCTTAGAATCGTTTAACAGATGTAGTGTTTAGGCACAGTTCTATTAATATGTAAAATTAAACAACCCTTTCTCTGTAATCAATAAATTTACCACATCACTACTACTACTTAAATTAAAAATGTTATATTTAGTCTATAATTACTACATCACTACTACATCTGAAATAACATGTATTTTTAACACATTATGATGTACCCTATGAAAAACTACCAACTCTTAGCTTTTTTGTTATTTTCTAGTCAAATCCTAGGGCAACCCTTTATAGGACAGAGAGAAATAACCAATTATGAAAAAAAGAAGTACAATGCAGGTACGCAAAATTGGCAAATACAACAGGACAAACAAGGAAGGATGTATTTTGCCAATAATGAGGGGGTTTTAAGTTTTGATGGCAATTACTGGGCATTATATCCCCTCCCGAACAAAACGATTGTCTGGTCAATAGAAATGGCAAATAATAAATTGTTTGTAGGAGGGCAGGATGAAATTGGTTATTTAAGCCCAAATGAAGGTGGTCAATTGGTTTTTCATTCTTTGAAGTCCTTACTGGACGAATCAGATCAGAAGTTTGCAGATATTTGGAATATTGTCCATGTAGGCGAAGACATTTTTTTTAGATCTATCTCTCGTTTATTTAAGTGGAACAAGGGGAAAATGAAGGTTTACCAGCCAAGTTCTACCTGGTTTTTTTTAGGCAAGTTTCAAAATAAAGTCATAGCGCACGATGAGACAAGAGGAATCATGATGTATAAAAATGGCAATTGGGAGGTGTTCATTAAAAAACAGGGTCTGCCCGAAAATTTTTATATCACATCCATAAGTGATTATACCCAAGGTAGTAGCATTATAACTACTTCTAAAAACGGGCTTTTTCAATTAACCGAAGAAGGTATAAAACCCTTAACTATTAAGGGCGTCAATAATAACCAGCATTTTACGAGCGTTGTCAAAATAGATGAATTTAATTATATACTAGGGACTTATAATAATGGGCTGTATTTATTCAATGAAAAAAATGAAGTCATTGAAAGTTTCACCAAACAAGAAGGATTACAAAATAATAATCTTAGAAGTTTATATGTTGATAAGTCAAAAAATATATGGATGGGATTAAACAATGGAATTTCATTTATCCCTTTTAATAATGCCATCAAAGATATCAACCCTGTTAATTTTGGAGATGGATCAGGTTACAGTATGGCGGTGCACAAAAATCACATGTATTTTGCTTCTTCCAATGGAACTTTTGAACTGCCGTTTGAAAATAAAAAGGATTTAAGTTATTTAAAAAATGATTTGACAAATATCTCAGAAGGACAAACCTGGAAATTAGGCATGTTAAATAACCAACTTTATGCCGGAAAGGAAGATGGTTTGTATCAAATAGAAAATAAAAATGCCAAAGTAGTAGATAAAAAAAGCGGGTACTGGATATTCGAAACTTTATCTAATAAACAAAATATTGTTGTAACAGGTAGTTATGAACAAGTAAGATTATTTGATTACAACGAAGGTCAATTGAAAGACATAGGTAATATTAAAAGCTTTGCGGGCTCTGCTAGATTCTTAGCCACAGATGCAGATCAGAATATTTGGATATCTCATCCTTATCGTGGTGTGTATAAAATAAATTTGAAGGATTCAAGTACTAAATTATACACCAGTGATCAAGGACTGCCTTCTACACTTAATAACCACGTATACAAAATAAAAAATAAAGTACTCATTGCCACCGAAAGAGGCATTTTTGAATACAATGAAGTAAATGATCGTTTTGAAATGTCATCTTATTATAAAAAAATTTATGGAGATAAAAGCGTTCGTTATTTAAAAGAAGATGTACTAGGCAATATCTGGTTTGTACAAGACAAAAATTTGGGTGTGATAGATTTAAGTGGTCCAAAACCAAGCATAGTTTACATCCCTGAGTTAAATGGTAATATACTAAGTGGTTTTGAAAACGTATACTCCTATGACAAGTACAACACCTTTATTGGAGGTCAAAAGGGATTCTATCAAATTAATTTTGAGAAGTATAAGGAAAACATCAGCCCTTTAAAAATATTTATCAGAAATGTAAAAATTAAAGGGGATGTAGATAGTGTTTTATTTGGGGGTTACCATGGAGATATCAATGAAGAGCAACCACTTCCCAATATAGGCAATGCAAAGGTAGCATATCAATTAAACTCCTTTCATTTTGAATATGTATCTCCATTCTTTGAGCAACAAACTAATCTAGAGTACAGCTACCGTTTAAAAGGATTTGATAAAACCTGGTCAGACTGGAACAAAAAAACTGAAAAAGACTATACCAACTTATCTACAGGTTACTATGTATTTGAAGTGAAAGCAAGAAATAATTTAAATAATGAATCACCAGTCACGAGTTATATATTTCAAGTATTACCTCCTTGGTATTTTAATATTTGGTCTATTGCTTTTTACGGTATTTTATTATTTATACTAATATACTTGCTCTATAAGCTTCAAGCAAAAAAGTATTCAAAAAGATATCAGGAACAACAAAAGGAATTAGAATTAAAACATCAAATTGAATTAGAAAAAACGGATAAGGAACTCATTCAATTAAAAAATGAAAAATTAGAAACAGAAATTGAATTTAAAAATTCAGAATTAGCTTCTTCTGCCATGAACTTGGTACAAAAAAAGGAATTCATTTTAAAGATTAAAGAAACGCTTCAGCATTTAAATAAAAGTGAGAAGGAGTCAATGGATTCGCAGGACCTTAAAAAATTATTACGCAGTTTGTCCGAAGAAGAAAAGCTAAATGATGAATGGGAGCAATTCTCTATACATTTTAACAACGTACATGGCGATTTCTTGATCAAACTAAGTGAAAAATATCCTATATTAAAAGCACATGAATTAAAATTGTCTGCTTATTTAAGAATGAACTTAACCTCCAAGGAGATTGCACAATTAATGAGCATCTCCGTACGTGGAGTAGAAATTAGCAGATACCGATTAAGAAAAAAATTAAACATCCCCACAGAAACGAACTTATTCCAATTCTTATTTGAAATTTAAATGTATATTGGTTGGTATAATTAGATGTAAAAATATACAAAAAAATATAATGAAATTGAAACACTTTGAATTACCTATCAAAATTGGTAGCAGATTAGTTCATAATGTATAAGAAATTACTACAATTTAATTTCACTAAGCTTTACACCAAATAATTTTAGTGTTAAAGCATTTAAATCTATTTCATTCCCTTTTAGGTGAATCGTTTTTTGAATATGCGTTTGCGTGTCACCTGGAGATAATGCCATTGCAGGAGAGGACCCTTCTAACTCATAAAACTTACCCATTTGTTTACCATCCACCGGACCATCCGTATAGGCATTTAACGCATCGCCTTTAAAGGGCTCAGCCTGCATTTGCCATAATGAATTTACATAATCGGTTTTGCCTTGTGGTAAAGTAAACTGTATGATGGTTAAAACTTTGTTTTGTGCATCATAGCTTGCCGCCATTGGCATTGCACGTAATGGAGAGACGCCTATTTTACTTCTTTGTTTTGAATCGGCTTTAAATAATAAGTATCCATTTTTTACTTTTAATCTTGTGGTATCTAATTTTCCAAAATAATCATCAGTGACAATTTTTCCTAACTTAGTTTCATCCCCTTTCTGGTAGGGAACAAAAACAGTGGTATGATCATTCGCTTGCAACATACTCAAAACCCATATGGATAATTGGCCTGAATTTTTTGTCCAAGGGAATTGACCTATATTTTTTACTTTGTTTTCTGTTTCAAATCCAACCGCTTTTATCGAAGCCCCTGTTTTTATACCAAAGGCATTGGTAATATTTTCAGTACTCAATAATTTAATTTTTCTATTTACTTCCAAATCAAATTGGGTACCCGAATAATTTAATAAATGAATTTTTTTATTAAAAACAGCCTCCGTGTTTGTTGTCGTTATTAAATCAAAGCCTTCGGTATCAAGACTTGGTGGTACATACCAATTTTCAAATTTGAATTCGGTGTTGGGTTTAAAGTATATGGAGAATTGCCCACCTTCTGGTCCCAACCAAAATCTTTCTTCGCCGCCAAAGGCATTAAAATGAGGCGTTGGTTTGTTTGCTGCAATTAAATCATGGTTAATCCATCCAAAACTAAATCCTTTATCGCCTTCAGCCGAGCTGGTCATGACTCGGCCTTGGTATTTTGGTAAAACAATTAAAGAAGCTTCTCCGTTTTTCAATAACACTAAATCCTTGTGGTATTTTTTTAAAAAAGCGTGGTCATAGCCAAATGAACCTTTCTCAAATTTATCCGATTTACTTACTTGGGTATTTAAATTATTATAGGGCTTCTCTAAATAAAAATAGGCGGTTGAAGCCAACTCATCGGTTCGATAAAAATTCATTCCAAAATTTTTATTATCAAAAAACGGATTGTTGATGCCGCCTTCAAAAGTGGTATCTAATAAGCCATAAGTAATGGGTGGGTTGCCCTTTAAATTCAATATATCACTTGCGCCTTCTTGTTTAATGAAAAAAACAGGTTGAATATTTGCGCCATTTTTGATGAGTGTTCTAATTTTTTCTACAGAACTATTCCCTATTTGCTGAATGGTCACTTTACATTGACTTTGAAAATAAATAGGGTCTGGTACATGATATCTATAAAAACAATACTCCCCCTTCTTATCATCTGAAATTAATGAGCCTTGAAACTGATCTTGATATTCACCTTGTCCCCATCCTGTTCCAATATAGTCTTCCGTTCCTGTTCCTGAAAGTGAGGGCAATTTGTTATCGCCATCTAAATATACTTTCACCTCCCCTTCACCAAACCAGGTATCTCGTAACATGGTATCACTAATCACTGAAATATTGGTTCCAATGAATCGTCCTTTTCCATTAATGGTAGGCAAAATTTCAAAATCCTTGCCCAGTGTTGTTTTTGGTACATGATGCCAGTAAGCATGAAAATACATGGCATCATCAGGTACTTTTTCTGAAGTATAATTAATATCATACCAAACGAGCGCATGTGAACTTGACTCATTGACTAAAACAATTTTTGCTGCTGTCCGGAATGGCATTGGTATTGTAAAGTTAAAAGAGCGTCCTTCTGGATTTGAGAATAATGCATTTTTATACGCTTTAGATTTACCCAGACCTAAACCAAAAAAATCACCAATAGGTGCTGAAACTGCGGGTGTTTTACTTCCATCCCAATACATCTCAATGCGCACATGCTGCATTTGTTCAGCCGATTTTGGTATGGTACCACTTAGCCACATGCGTCTCACAATACCAGCACCGGTAGCATCTAATAATGCAACTTTTTCACCAGCTTCTAAGGTAATAAATGCACGACCCTTTGCCCCTTTGTTTGTTACGCCTGCACTGCCTTTGGCTCCAGTTGGATTTTCAGGACTTACCCAAATCGTTTTTATTTGATTAGAAGGTGCTTTGTATAATTCCTGTGCAATAATTTTTGAAGCGAATAGGCTCATCACAAAAAATAAAACCAATAAATGCAGTTTGTTTTTCATAGTTTAAATTTAGCAACAATTAGCGGAGCCATCACATGACTTTATGACGGCTTCAGTAAGTCCTCTTTGAATTTCAAGTTCAGTGGCTTGCCGAATAGATACAATTTTTATATTATAATGTAAGGTCGCTCCGGCGAATGGATGATTGGCATCTACTAAAATAGTGTCTTTATTTTTTTGCAATAATTTTGCTTCAGTTCCATCGGGTATTTGAATAAAATTGCCAATTTCGAAATCGTTAATAGTTTCAAATAAAGCGTTGGGGAATGTTTTAATTAATTTTTCGTTAACTGCTCCGTATGCATGCTGTGGTGGTAGCGTAACTTTTACTTCATCATTAATTTTATGCCCTTCAAGCGTATTGGCTACCATTGGGAAAATGGCAATGGCACCATGTACATACTCTTCAGGTTCAAAATCGAGGTTCGAAAAAACTTCCCCTTCATCATCCACCGAAATAGTATAATGTATGCCAACGACTTTATTTTTTTCAACTTGCATTTTAACTAAGGTTAACTTTTAGTTCTTGCCCTTTTTTTAATTCGATTTTATTTTCAAAATGAAAAGTGAAGGTTTGACCTTGCTTCACCAACTTTGTGTTTACCAACTTTTGTCCAATATAAATTTTAGGTACAGATAGCGTTGCTTTGGCGTCAAGGGTAATTTTACTTAAAAACAAATTGCCATATTTAACTTTTAGTATTGCCGAAAAGGTTTTATCACTTTGTAATTGCTCATAGGAGCCCCAAGCAGTAGCAGATGTAAAAGGAATTTTACAGTTTTCTGTATTTAATTTTGGTGCAAATTTAATATACCCATTCGGACCATCATAATCAAAGCCACATGCTGAAATAAATGTACCATAACTCGCCATCGCACGCGCATAGTGATCGCTACACTCAATTTCATTGAATGGATTTCGTTTCCCTGCATAGTATCGATCATGGATCATCCTAGTTAATATAAGCGCTTCATCTGTCATACCTTCTGCCATCATATGTGAAGCCACCTGATGTTCAAAGCCACTCATACATTCATGGAAGTAGCCTAATTGCCAAGTAGTTTTTTCACCATAAGGTTTTGCTTCATTGCTTGGATTGGTATTCATCACCATACCACCATCACCTGCAAGCGCATAAGGGCGCCAACCTCTTCGCTCCTTAATATAAGGTCCAACATCAGGTGTGAAATTATATTTCCATAATGCCTTAAGTGCCGAGATGGTTTTTTCCTTATCAATAATTCTCCCTAAACCAACCTGGTGTGCCCAACTTTGTCCATACACCTGATCAATATGACAGGTATTATAGGATCCTAATTTTTCTCTTCCTTTAATTTCATCTGGTTTATGAATAAAATATTCTCCGTTGAAAAGCTGCGCCTCCATATTTTTAGTTCCATTACTAACATAAGTCGCACAAGTTTTTGCAAATCCAGCATCACCCATTTCTAAGGCCATTTGTTCACTCGCTTTAATTGCCGCAATACACATCCCTACTAACCAGGCTATTTCACCATCCCAAACTGCGTCTAATGTATTTTCAATCGGCGTATCCTCCATGCCATCTCCATTTTTATCCTGATTTAAAACCCAGGTAGTCGCCAACTTTATTTTATCCCAGTTTTTTTGTAGAAACTTTTTATCAGGCGACATTTTATGTTCCCTATATATTCTTAATATAGTACCGGCTTGTCCATCAATCGCTGGGGTTTTTACCACTTCACCACGATATAGCATCATTCCATCTGATTTCAAAGACAAACCTAAATCAACACGTTCTCTTGTGTCTCTCTCAAGGGCAGGAAAAATTCGGCCCATCGCTTGTGCATATTGCCAAACATGCGTACAGGTTCCTTCACAACAACCTACGCCCTCCCAAGCATAAAATCTGCCAGATTCAAATCGATGCGCAGTAGTGGTTGCTAAAGTGGAGATATTTAAAAAAGTACGTTCCAAAAACCACCAAGGGAATGTTGAATCATACCATGTTTGTCGCCACAATGCAGTTTGTGTTGAAAGATCTGAAAAATGAGTAGCGACATATTTCACTACCTCAACTGCATTTTTAAATTGTTGGTTATAAAAACGTCCTTTACCCTGAATGACTGGATTTAAAGTCAAATTAGCAAAATGCCATGCAATAATATAATTAGCTTGAATAGTTTGACCCGCTTTTATAATATGCTTGGTACAAACGGAATTCATTAATGGACCTGCTGACACTAATTTTTCAGTAGGTAATAAAATTTCATCTGAAAACGAGGATGCAGTTAGTGGTAGTGAAAATGAGGTATTAACGATACACTTGCCGTTAATCGCGCCAATAGCCATCGTACCATAATCCGCTTTCTTATCCTGATTTTCAGTACCATTCGGTTTAATGCTACTATTTAAAATTGCGAAGCCACTATTTTTCTCAGCAGTATTTAATCTTATATCGGTTTCTTTTTTTGATTTTGGCGATACTTTATTTTCTAACCAACCCAATAGGGAAACCGAAATATCATTCTTTGTTTTATTTTTTATTGAAAAGGAATAGATCGTACAAGGAAGTCCAGAATTTTTTTCATCTAATGGAATAAAAGGAGAAAAAATATCTGCTGTAATATC
>JBEATG010000109.1:0-3502 GCA_041162035.1 Bacteroidota bacterium | reverse complement strand
AGCAAGGGGCTACGGTTTTTGGTGGTATTTCGACCGACAAAATATATTTAAATGACTTAACACTTTGGTCAGGTGAGCCAGTGAATGCCAATATGAGCCCCAATGCCTATAAAAATTTACCTGCAGTGCGTGAAGCCCTTGCCGAAAAAAATTATAAAAAAGCCCAATCACTTGTAAAAAAATTACAGGGTAAATTTTCGGAATCTTATGCACCCCTAGGTACTTTATTATTAGAATTTAATGATGATCCTTTTATCAGTGACTATTATCGAGAGTTAGATATTGACCAAGCAATTGCAAAAGTAAAAACGGAATCAAATACCAATACCATTGAAAGAGAATATTTAGTTTCAAATCCTGATAAAGTTTTTGTTATTCATTTAAAAAGTAAAAAACCAGGTGCACTTGGATTTACAGTGCGTTTCGAATCTTTATTATTACATACGACCACCGCAACAAACAATTTCCTACAAGCCAATGGGGTTGCACCTGTGAAGGCCGAACCAAGCTATGTTGAAAAAAAGCGTAACGCAATTATTTTTGATAAAAAAAGAGGTACACGCTTTACCACAAACATTCAAATTAAAACCAATTCCGGAAAAATTACGAATACGGATTCAAGTTTGTCTTTAGCAAATGCAACAGAGGCGACTATTTATATTTCAATCGCGACCAGTTTTAATGGGTACGACAAAGATCCAGCGAAGCAGGGATTGAATCAAAATGCCATTGCGCAAACGCAATTAACGAAAGCGGTGAATTTGGGATGGGATGAAATTAAAAAAAGACATGTTAAAGATTATCAAACTTATTTTAACCGCGTTGCTTTAAAATTAGAAGGCGATCCTTCACCCAATTTGCCGACGAATGAACGTTTAAAAAGATATGCGAAAGGGGAATCAGATCCCTATTTGGAAACCTTATATTTTCAATTTGGACGCTATTTATTAATTAGTAGTTCACGCACGCCTAATGTACCCGCGAACTTGCAAGGAATTTGGAATCACTACTTACAACCACCATGGTCTAGTAATTATACCATGAATATAAATGCAGAGGAAAATTATTGGTTGGCCGAAAACACCAATTTGACCGAAATGCACCAACCCTTTTTGCAGTTCTTAAATAACCTATCAACTACTGGAAAAATTACCGCTAAAACATTTTATAATATGCCGGGTTGGGTGTCACATCATAACTCGGATATATGGGCGATGTCGAATCCGGTAGGAAATTTTGGCGAAGGGGATCCAAGTTGGGCCAACTGGCCAATGGGCGGCACTTGGGCTTCAGCGCATTTATGGGAACACTATTTATATACACAGGATGCCCAGTTTTTAAAACAAAAAGCATATCCTATTATGCGTGGTGCTGCTGAGTTTTGTTTGGCTTGGCTAATCAAGGATTCTGCTGGCAAATTAATTACATCACCTTCCACTTCACCAGAAAATGGTTTTATCACATTTACTGGCGTTAAGGGAAACACTTTATTTGGTGGCACAGCCGATTTAGCAATGATCAGAGAATTATTTTTAGATGTGATTGCAGCACAAAAAATTTTAAAAAATGATTCTTCTTTTGCAGCAAGTATTAATGCCGCTTTAAATAATTTACATCCTTACCAAGTGGGTAAAGCTGGTAATTTACAAGAATGGTATTATGATTGGGCGGATTCCGAACCGAAGCATCGTCATCAAAGTCACTTGTATGGTTTATATCCAGGTACACATGTAACGCTTGAAAAAACGCCATTAATTGCGAATGCTGCTAAAAAAACATTGGAAATAAAAGGAGATGAAACTACAGGCTGGTCCAAAGGATGGCGTATTAATTTATGGGCAAGATTAAAAGATGGTGAGCATGCGTATAAAATGTATCGTGAATTATTAAAGTTTGTACCTCCCGATGAAACAAAAGAAAATTATACAAAAATGGGCGGTACCTATCCTAACTTATTAGATGCGCATCCGCCATTTCAAATTGATGGAAATTTTGGTGGTGCTGCAGCTGTTGCTGAAATGTTAGTACAATCCAACGCGGAGTATATTGAACTACTTCCCGCAATACCTAAAGCTTGGCAATCAGGCACAGTAAAGGGTTTGAAGGCAAGAGGAAATTATGAAATTGATATGACTTGGAGTAAAGGACAAGTAACGAATTTAAAAATAAAATCAAGTACCAATGCAACTGCTACTGTTTTAATGAATGGTAAAATGGAAACGGTTAAAACAATTAAGTAATTAAAGTATTTGTCTACCCTAATGATTATGAACATAAAAGTATTTATAAAAAATCTCCTCTTCGTTTGTTTGTTATTGCAAATTTCTTTGAGCGCATTAGCACAAAAAAAACCTTTTGAAGCAGAGATTAAAGCATTTGCAAAATCAGATAGTACCGTTGCGCCATTGCAAGGTAAAATTGTTTTTGCGGGAAGTTCCTCTTTTACAAAATGGAAGGATATCAATCAGTATTTTCCTGGATATCCAATTATCAATCGCGGCTTTGGTGGTTCTAATTTGCTAGATGTGATTTTATATGTGAATGAAACCATTTTAAAATATAAGCCAAAACAAGTAGTTATATATTGCGGTGAAAATGATTTGGCCAGTAGTGATACGGTTTCGCCTGAAATAGTATTGGATCGTTTTTCCTTATTATTTAATTTAATCCGTAAAGATTTGGGAAATAAAACTAATATCACATTTATATCCATAAAGCCAAGTATTTCCAGGTGGCATTTACAATCAAAAATTATACAAGCAAACACGCTAATTGCCCAATTTATTGCCAAACAAACAAACGCTCATTATATCAATATTCATAATGCCATGTTACTTGATGATGGCAGTGTAATGAAGGATATCTTTATCGCTGATAACTTACATATGAATGCAAAGGGCTATGCTATTTGGCAAAAAATTATGTTCCCAGGACTTTTAATTAAATAGCTAGCATTGAATTTCGTATATTTATAGTATAATTTAAATGCTATGAAAAAATTTATCGTTCTAAGTCTGGTGTTATTAGCTACAGCAGCGCAATCTCAAAAACAATATACGCTTAGTGGTGATGTAAGTAAAGTAAAGGAAACGGTTTCCAAGGTATACTTATCCTATTATTTTAATGGCGTATCCACCCAAGATAGCGCAGTGGTGACGGATGGTAAGTTTGTATTTAAAGGAACTGTTGCTGAGCCCATTTTAGGTAATTTGCGTGCTGCATATAAAGTAGATACTTCCGTTAAAACAAAACGTATGGTATCTTACAAAAAAGATGTTACACCTATCTATCTTGAAAACTCGGCGATTCAATTATCAAGCATTGATTCTTTTGCAAATGTTACAATTAAAGGATCCAAGTCGCACAGTGAATATAATAAGTTAAAAGCGTTTACTAAGCCAGTATCTGATAAGATGGAGGCATTAAGCGCCACTTACAATGAATTGTATAAAAAGAAGGATGAAGCAGGCATGAAAAAATTAGATGCTGATTATGAAAATTT
>JBEATG010000081.1:0-3305 GCA_041162035.1 Bacteroidota bacterium | reverse complement strand
CCTTTGTGTGCAGTTAATGTTTTAGCAGCTGCTTGAATACCTGCTTTTAATTTAGCATCAGTGATGCCCGTAATTTCACCGCCATTCACTGCGCTTAATAAAGCAGCAGCAATCATTGGCAATTCAGAAGGACGACATAAATATTTTTCATCTGCATTAGAGCCTGTCATACTTGCCACTGTTTCAAAGTGGATATGTCTACTCATTGCAGGATTTTTTTCATCTAATTTTTTACCTACTGCATATTGTCTAGCAAATTCCACAGGGCTTAACCAAGTACCTAAGAAATCGGCACTTAAAGAAACAATGGCTTTTGCATTTTCAAAATGATAAGTAGGAATAATTGTTTTACCATAAGAAGCTTGGTTCGCAAGTAACATGGCACTATGTGAAACCGCATCGTAAGTAATATGTTTGCTACCAGCATGCTTTGCTAAAAATTGTGCAATAACTTGTTTGGTAGAAGGAGAAGTAATTGAACTTGTTACAATAACTGCAGCGCCATTTAATTCAGCTGCAATGGCTTTATCAATTGCTTCAAAGCTTGCTTCTTTTCCAGCAATACTTGGAAAACGTAAACGAGCTGTATCATATAAATCTAAAACAGAAGCCTGTACTCTAGCAGAGGTACCGCCAGCAGTGATTGGGCTTAATTCATTTCCTTCTAATTTAATAGGACGACCATCGCGTACTTTAGCAAGTACAGATACTACATCACCATCTTGCACATAAGTAGTTGCATAATATTCTGCAATACCCGGAACGATATCTTCAGGTTTGTTTGCAAAAGGAATGGCTTTTTTAATAGGCATTTCGCAACTTGCTGCCACAGCTGCAGCGGCAGTGCTAAATCCTACATATTTTAAAAAATCACGACGAGGTGCTTTTGTTTGTAAAAAACTTTCTCCTTTTTCCAAAGTAGATTCGTCTTCAACAAATGGAAGTTCTTCTTTAAATTCATTTTGAACTTCTTTATTAAAAGCTTCAGAATTATTTAATTCTCCAAAACTTGACCAGTGCTTTTTTTGCTCCATAGTAATGTATATAAAATATTACGCTTCTTTATTAATTCAATTAGATACTAGTAGTGACATTTTTGACACTCAGTACCACCAATTTTTTCAACAGTAATTCCTTTCGTGCTATCAATTTTTCCACTCTTTAAGTCGGCATGGAATTTTTCATAGATGCTATAAAAACCATTGTCTTTAAATTGAACTTCTGTGTTTCTATGACAGTTCACACACCAGCCCATACTTAAATCTGAAAATTGTTTTACTTCACCCATTTTTTGAATCTCACCATGACATTGCTGACAAGCTACTTGACCCGCGTTCACGTGTTGTGCGTGGTTAAAGTAAACGTGATCAGGTAAGTTATGTATACGCACCCACTCGATAGGTTTTGCATTCGCTGGATCCCAAGGTTGCCCTTCAGTAAATCCTGCGTATTTGTATAATTTTTTAATTTCTGCAGTACCATCAACTACATCTCCATTCTCTCTTACAAGTGGCGCGCCTTTGTATTCGTTAATAGCCAAGTGACAGTTCATACAAACATTCACACTTGGAAGTGTTGCTTGTTTACCTTGGTAAGTACCTGTATGACAGTATTGACAGTTAATTTGATTGACACCCGCGTGCACTGTATGAGAATAGTAAATAGGTTGTTCGGGTTGATAATCTTTAGAGCGGCCTAAGTCCATTGCGCCCTTTGTAGTCATATATCCTCCGATAATAAATAAAATGATAGCGATAAAAGCGATGTAAGCTTTGTTTCTATAAAAAGGCACAGGGTTAGCACCTGGCATGCCTGCTTTATCATCAGATAATCTTTTTAAGTTGCTATTAACTTGTAATAAGATTAATGAAACAACTGCTAATATTAAAGTTAGTAAACCAAAAATTAAAGTACTGTCTGAATCTTCTTTAGGGGCTTCAGCAGCTGCACCGGCTACTGGGGCTGCACCTACTGCAGGTACTGTTTTAATGTAAGCTAGTATAGCATCGATATCTTGATCGGTTAAACTAGGAAACAAGTTCATTGCAGTTTTATTGTAATCGTTGTACAATTTTACTGCGTATGGATCACCTGTTTTTAAATAGGCTGCAGAGTTTTTAATCCATGCATACAAATTCTTTTTTTCAGGCCAACGATCTTCTACGCCTGCAAGTGCAGGACCAGTTAAATTTTTATTAACCGCGTGACATGATGCACAATTTTGAGAGAAAAGTGCTTTTCCGTCTTGCGCATTTAATTGATTTCCGATAGATGAACTAAGGGTGATAAATAGGAAGATCGAAACGATCTTGGCTAGGCTTCTTAACATTGTCATATATAGAGAAAGTGTCTAGGGTGTAAAATGTCCTTTAACGGATGCAAAACTACTTAAGAATAGGATTCAATACTAAGAATTGTGTAAGTTTTTTTTAATTGAATTTGTTGAGTTTCAGGGAACTGAGTAAAAAAAGACTGACGAATGTCATAATAATGTAAACGTTCGTTTTAGTTTGTGGAATTTATTTCGATTTACAGGGGCTGTTTTGAAAAAAAATGGCACCTTTGAGGGCCTTAAGAGGGTAAAAAACTGGTTGCGGCGCTTCGCGCCGCCTAAAACCTAGGTTTAGCAATAAAAACAGCATGAAAGCAATAAAAAGATTACAAGAAAAGTGGAAACTGGGGACGGGTCAATTTTGGCTGGTCATCCTCACTTTTGCCCTGGGCGGTAGCCTCAGCGGAAGGCTTTGTAGCTTTTTGCTAAAATTGGTGTTTTTGGAGAAAAATTGGGCATTTTGGCTCGTTTATCCCCTATTTTTGACCATTTTATGGCCTTTTTCGGTGATTTTCGTAAGTTTCTTTACTGGACAATTTGCCTTTTTTAAGGGCTATTTGAGTAGGGTTGGGAGCAGGCTCTTGGGTAGCGGTTCGGCTGGGGATTCTGTTGCGGCGCCTTCGACTTTGTCTGCGACTTTGTCTGCGGCGCCGATCCATATCGCCATATTTGCTTCCGGTGCTGGGAGCAATGCTAGAAAAATTATAGAATATTTTGAAAATAAGGGCTTGCACATCAAGGTTTCTTTAATTGTATGCAATGTTCCGGGGGCTGGGGTTTTGGAGATAGCTGAAGAAAAGGGCATTCCTAGTTTAATGATTAATAAGTCAGATTTTGCTGCTAATGGTTATGTTGAGAGTTTAAAAAATGCAGGTATTGATTTTATAGTCTTGGCTGGTTTTTTATGGAAAGTGCCCGAGGTATTGGTGAGGGCTTATCCAAAAGCTATTATAAATATTCATCCGGCACTACT
>JBEATG010000018.1:0-2668 GCA_041162035.1 Bacteroidota bacterium | reverse complement strand
AGTTCAGTATATCAAATTTGCAGAATCTAAAACGGGCATTGGTTCTGAAACTGTACGTCGTCCAAGACTAGTATTAGAAGGTGAGGAGCGTAAAAGAATCGAGTCAATTATTGATACGGGCTTGAAAAATAGACCCACCCTTCCTGAATACTTAAGTTTATAATTAAATAAATACTTTATATGGCTATACCCTTTATTTTTAATTGGGTATAGCCATTTCTAATTTCCTGAATTGAATTAAATGATTTTATGATAAATATTACAACGGCAACAAAAAATGCTGCAATTGCTTTTGACACTTACTCAAAATTAACTGCTACAAAACGCGCTGAATTTTTGGAAACCATTGCAAATAATATAGAAGCATTGGGTGATGAATTATTAAATGCGGCGAACAAAGAAACTAATTTACCATTGCCTAGATTAACTGGCGAAAGAGGCCGTACCTGCTTTCAATTAAGAATGTTTGCAACTATGTTACGTAAGGGTGATTATGTGGACGCAACCATTGATACAGCAGTCCCTGATAAAACACCGCCAAAGCCAGATATTCGTCAAATGCTATATCCAATGGGTCCTGTAGTGGTATTTGGCGCAAGTAATTTTCCTTTTGCATATTCAACTGCAGGAGGTGATACCGCAAGTGCTTTAGCCGCGGGTTGCCCTGTTATCGTAAAAGCACATCCGGCACATTTGCAAACATCCACCCTTGTGGCGGATGCTATTCAACAAGCCATTAAAAGTAATGAACTACCTGAACATACATTTCAACATATAACAGCAACTGATTTTAGTGCTGGAAAAGCATTGGTGCAGGATGAAAATATTGCAGCGGTCGGTTTTACAGGTTCTAGAAGCGGAGGACGTGCACTGTATGACTATGCAAGTGCAAGAAAAAATCCAATTCCTGTTTTTGCGGAAATGGGTAGTGTAAATCCAGTGGTATTATTGGAAGGTGCTTTAACTGCAAATGCGGAAACTATTGCAAAAAATTATGCGGGGTCCATTACTTTGGGGATGGGGCAGTTTTGTACAAATCCAGGTATTTTAATTGGTGTGAAGTCCGATGCTTTAACATCTTTTGCTAATCACTTAGCCAATGAATTGAATCATGTGGCTGTTGCTCCTATGTTACATGAAGGTATTCAATTTGCTTATTATAAAAATAGTACCCATGCATTAAGTCAAACAGGTATTACTTGTTTAACTAACAACACACCAGCTGCAAATACGGCCAGCCCAGTTTTAACAACTGTAGATGCATCTGTGTTTTTAGGAAATCCAGATTTAGCGGAGGAAGTATTTGGTCCATATTCTATACTCGTGCAATGTGAAAATCATGCACAATTGGTTGAAGTTTGGAAAAGTATTAAAGGTCAAATTAGTACCACGATTATGGGTACGGATAATGATCTTACAAATAATAAAAATTTATTAGAAATTGCTACAACCATTGCTGGCCGAGTATTGCTAAACGGCGTGCCTACAGGCGTAGAAGTTTGCGATAGTATGGTGCATGGTGGTCCCTATCCTGCTTCAACAGATAGTCGTTTTACAGCAGTAGGTGTAAAAGCTGTTAAACGTTGGTTACGTCCCATCTCTTTTCAAAATTGGCCGGATCATTTGTTACCTAATTATTTGCAAAATAAAAATGAACAGGCTATTTGGAGAACCATCAATGGAGATTTTACCCAATCGGATGTTAGCATCTAAATTTTATTAAATAGAAGTTGGCGTACTAAAATATTAAATACCATTGGATAAATAAATTTTATGGCAGCAGTAAAACCAATCAGTTCGGAAAGTTTCGGAAGTTATCAATTATCCGGTGCTATATTTAAATGTATTGATGCGCATACTTGTGGCAACCCTGTTCGTGTAGTAGTAAGTGGTGGCCCAGCATTAGAAGGAAATACAATGAGCGAAAAGCGCCAACATTTTTTGAAGGAATTTGATTGGATTAGAAAAGGATTAATGTTTGAACCAAGAGGACATGATATGATGAGTGGCAGTATTTTATATCCACCACATGATCCGGCGAATGATGTCGCAGTTTTATTCATTGAAACCAGTGGTTGTTTACCAATGTGTGGACATGGAACCATTGGCACCATAACTGTTGCTATTGAAGCTGGGTTGATACAACCTAAAGTTCCTGGAAAAATAAGGATGGAAGCGCCTGCAGGATTAGTGCTGATTGATTATACCATGGAAGGCAAAAAAGTAAGTTCAGTGAAATTGACCAACGTGCCTTCATTTTTAGCTGCCGAAAATTTAAAAGTTCAATGCCCTGATTTAGGGGAATTAAATATTGATGTTTGTTATGGTGGTAATTATTATGCCATTGTTGAAGTGCAAGAAAATTTTAAAGGGATTGAAAATTATACTGCTGGGCAATTAATTGCTTGGAGTGGAGAATTGCGTAAACGCATTAACGCTGCGCATACATTTGAACATCCTTTGGATCCCACCATTAATTCATGTTCTCATATTTTGTGGACTGGAAAAGTATTGGATGAAAAAAATACGGCAAGAAACGCGGTTTTTTATGGTGATAAAGCCATTGATCGTTCTCCCTGCGGAACCGGGACCTCTGCAAGATTAGCCCATTGGTATTCAAAGGGTAAATTAAAACAAGGGGAGGCCTTTATGCATGAAAGTATTATAG
>JBEATG010000165.1:0-5830 GCA_041162035.1 Bacteroidota bacterium | reverse complement strand
TACGTCTTTTTTACAAGCCATAAGCAAAAAAACAAAGACAAATGGGACTAATATTTTTTTCATAATCAAAACACTTTAACAGCAGTAAATTTAAATAAATTAAGGACACAAATGTTATCCTTTTTGTTTTCCTATTTGAGGCAGCTTATTTTAACTTAATTTTGGTATTAATTTACCTAGCATATGCCAAATAAAAGGGGGTTCGTCAAATTATTCATAAGCCTACTGTCACTTACGATGGTTTTATCCTATTCAAATGTAAAGGGACAAAAATCCACTACACCCAATTATATTGAATCTATCAATGAATGGCATAAGCTCAGGGAGACTTTTTTAAAATCACCCAAGGGTTGGTTGAATTTAGAAGGGTTGTTTTGGTTGCATAAAGGGGTGAATACCTTTGGTGCTGGCAAGAATAATGATTGTGTTTATGAAAACCCCAATCCTTCTGATGTGTTTTTCCCCGATCATTTAGGGAATTTTATTTTTGAAGGGGATAGTGTCATGTGGGAGAGCCTTGATAAATATATGGTTATGGTCAATAATCAAAGTATGCCCTTAAAATCAAAGGTTTGTGTTTTTAACACGAAGGGCCTTAGTTCAGAAATGAGCTGGATAATGTCAGGCACTTCATTTTCATGGACCATTATTAAAAGGGAAGATAAAATTGGGGTACGATTTCGGAATTTAAAATCGGACAATGTTTTATTATTTAAGGGGATAGCGCACTTTCCAATCAATGAAAAATTCAAAATTAAAGCGGTGCTTCAGCCACCTGTTGCATCTATTTTAATGATATCAAATGTTTTGGGCCAGCAAGTGGCATCTAAAAATGCAGGTAAGCTTCAATTTACCTATCAAGGTAAACCCTATAGCTTGGACGTAATTGACGAAGGAGAGGAGCAACTTTTTATCACTTTTGGGGATGCTACTTCGGGTGCAACCACTTATGGCGCAGGCCGTTTTGTATATATCGGTAAGCCTGATGCTAAAGGAAATACTTTTATTGATTTTAATCAAGCCTTCAATCCGCCTTGTGCATTTACCAAATTTGCGACCTGCCCGTTGCCACCCCCACAAAATCTCCTGCCTTTTCCAATTAACGCAGGCGAAAAAAATTATGGACATCACTAATCAGTCCATTAACTTTGAATTATATGAATAGTAAAATACCATTTACCAACTATAAAATTGCGATCATCGGCTTGGGCTATGTAGGCCTGCCTTTAGCAGTGGCTTTTGGTGAAAGGCATCAAGTGGTTGGATTTGATATTCATTCAGAACGTATTGCCAATTTGAAGAATGGCGTGGATACTACATTACAATGTACATCTCAGGAAATAGCCAATGCCCATCAGCTCGTTTTTACAGATGACTTAACGCAAATTAAGGATTGTACTATTTTTATTATCACGGTTCCCACACCTGTTACAAAAGATAAACAACCCGATTTAAGATTATTATTGACTGCTTCAAAAATGGTTGGAGGGGTAATCAAAAAAGGGGATATCATTATTTATGAAAGCACCGTGTATCCGGGCTGTACCGAAGAGGATTGCGTTCCTATTTTGGAAGCATATAGCGGTTTAAAATATAACCAAGATTTTTATTGTGGCTATTCGCCTGAGCGAATTAATCCAGGTGATAAAGTGCACACACTTACAAAAATTATAAAAGTCACTTCTGGTTCAACGCCTGAAGTAGCCACCATCGTTGACAATTTATACGCAAGTATTATTACTGCAGGTACCCATAAAGCTTCAAGTATGAAAGTGGCGGAAGCTTCGAAATCCATTGAAAACGCGCAGAGAGATATTAATATATCTTTTGTAAATGAATTGGCATTGATCTTTGATAAAATGGACATTGATACGCATGAAGTGCTTGCAGCTGCTGCGACTAAATGGAATTTTTTACCATTTAAACCAGGCCTGGTGGGTGGACATTGTATTGGCGTTGATCCTTATTACTTAGCACATAAAGCTACTAGCTTAGGCTATCATCCACAAGTAATATTATCGGGCAGACATGTGAATGATCAGATGAGCGCGTTTGTTACTGAAAAAGTAATCAAACTATTAATTAAAAATAATTTTAAAGTACAAGGCGCTAAGGTTTTATTATTAGGCGTGACTTTTAAAGAAAACTGTCCTGATATTCGTAACTCCCAAACTTTTGAAATTTATACAGCGCTAAAAAAACTAGGTGCAGACGTGTTTGCTTTTGACCCATTTGCCAACGGAAAAGAAGTATTAGACGCCCATCAAATTAATTTAGTCACTTCACTTGAAACCTATGATGCTATTGTATTAACAGTGGCACATGACTTTTTTAAGTCATTGAACTATGCAAGTTTAAAATCATCCCCTAATTCGGTGATTTACGATACAAAAGCAATACTTGATAAAAGTATCGTAACCGCTCGTTTATAATTATTTTATTGCGGGTGATAAACGCTTTCCGCATTTTTCAGTACTTCATTTTTATCCAAGGTCATCTTTTTTAATTGTTGCGCTTGGTATAATGGGCGTTGATCAGCAAAATGTTTATTTCCTTTAACCGAACTTGCGCCAAAAGTATTTACTGTTTCAATTAAGGGTAGTCCGCCATTTTTAGGAAACTTTACAAATCCTATATACGCATCACCACTCACCATTTTACGCTTACCTACAGTGCCATAAGCTTGACCTTGCACGGCAGCTAATACATCGGGCATACCTCCTTGCGGCCATTCTTCATCACCACGCACTAATTTTTGCATGTCACCTAAAGTAACATCTAGTCGATTAAAATTTTTCATTAAATAATCATGCGCATATTGAAAAGTAGCTACAGCTTCTTGCATACTTAATTTATCACTTTTAGCTTCATCGCTATTTTTACGTCCACCCATTAATTTAGGGATGGAATAATAAGCCAAATTGTAAATCAAAGCACCATTACTTTCGGCTACCGCATTATGGTCCCATTTTTTTAAACTAGTAATCAATGGCGCTAGTTGAGGGTACTTTGATTCATCCACCATAAATAATGTATCTGATGTATATCCATAAGGGTATAAAATTGGATTGGGCAATTGACGATCAAATTTGATTCTCTTTAAATCGGCATAACTAATTTTATCAAGTTGATCAATTAAATCCTTTGCGCGTCGGCTTCTGTTATTATGTGTAAGTTCATAACCATCATTTACATCAAACTTTGCGCGGTTTAAGTTTTCATTTTCGGCGGTAGCTAAAAATGGCGAATGATTGGTGTTGAATAAATAACCACTTGTAGGATTTAAATATTGTGGTAATTCATTAAGAGGTTTAAATTTAGTCCAAAGGGTTGCCATGGTATTCCCTGGAACCGTTGCATTCCAATGATAGCTGGTATCTGGATTACGGTAAGGCATCTTGCTATTTGAAATGTAAAATATAGTATCGTTTTTATCCGCATATACAATATTAAACATGGCTAAATGATTTTGATTTAAAGCAGCTTTGAACTGTGTATAGTTTTGTGCTTTATTCATTGCATACCATTGTTGTAATGCGCCTGCATCCATTAATGAAGGCAATCGCATAGAAAAATATTGTCCTGATGGTGTTGCAGCAGTAGGGCCATATATCGAAGTATAGGCTGTTTTATAGATCGGAATTGGTACCCCTTTAACACTTAATTTAATTCTTCGCTTTTCTAATTTCAGCCAGTTACCGTCTACTTTATATTGTCCTGGATGTTGCTTATCTGTTTGCAATTGATACATGTCAATTTTATCTTGCATATTCACTGTGTGCGCCCAAGCAATGTTTGGAGTAGCACCATGAAAAATTAATGGGGCTCCAGGAAACAAACCACCTAAAATATTCCAACCTGATTCACTTTGTAAATGCGCTTCATAAAAAGCGGTAGCACCTTCGATGGGTTGATGCGCATTGATCACCAACATATTTTCACCCGAAGCGGATTTACTTGCATTGACTGCAAATGCGTTACTGCCCTCGCCTGTAAAAATGGGTAGTGCTGGAACAGAACCATTTAATATTTTTGGTAAGGCTTTGTCAACGCCACAAAATACTGCTACAGAAAAAACACCTGCAGATAAATAATCCTCTACTGTAACTGGAAAAACATGTTTGTTTAGTAATGCTGAAGGATGCGCTTTTGCATATGCGTGTAATCCTGCCAAATACCCTTTGATTAAATCGATGAATGCAGGATCCAATTGACTTATTTGGGCCTTAACAGTTGCTTTTGTATTTAGTAAGCCCACTACATAATCAACGGAAGCGCCTTTTTTGCCAAGATAAGTAGCTAATTTTCCCTTACCCGTTAAGATCAATGTTTGAATCGTATTAAAATCATCTTCCGCGTGTGCCCAAGCCAATCCATAAGCTACTTCAGGGTCAGTGGGTGCAAATATATGCGGCACACCAAAGCTATCTCTTGCAATGGTTATCTTATCTGTTCTTAAAATTGGGTCAGCAGTTTTTTGCGCATGGGTGGATTGCATAAGCAATAAAGACAAGGAAAGTAAGAGGAGTTTCATATGAGTAGTATATGTATTATGAATAATTATTTTTGTCGATTTAAATAAGAACAGCTTTAATTTAAAATGAATGATGTAATTTATAAAAACTATCTAAATTTGTACAACTTATTATATGAATTAAACTATTAACAATGATTGAGTCTAAAAGGTTCGGCTCTAAAAAAGCCTTGGTTGATATTGATGAAACGATATGCTTTTATAGTGACAAACGTGTATATGAATTAGCGGAGCCTAATTTTGAAAATATTGCAAAAATTAATCTACTGTTTGAGCAGGGTTGGCATATTACTTATTGGACTGGACGAGGCGAAAGTTCAAAGCGGGATTTACGTGCGTTAACACTTGCCCAACTCAATCAATGGGGTTGTCAATTTAATGAATTAATTACAGGCTATTGCCCCAATGGTGGACCCACCAAACCTAATTTTGATTTGGTGATTGATGATAAGGCCAAAAGAATCGAAGAATTATAGGGATGTATTAATCGCTTCCTGCTTATTCTTTTTTGCAAATGGAAGATAAAACACCCAAAAGTGTAAAACAGCAACTGCTTCTAAAACGATTATATAATAAGGCCATTCGCCAATTAAAAATGGGTTTTCGACTTCTGGTTTCGCAGATAGGTACATATAATTTGCGCCTACTAAATAGTTTACTATACCAACACCAATGGCAACTAATTGCGTGTAACCAAACATCCAAATCCATGATTTTGGACGTGGCCTAAAATTTAAATGTAAAATCATATAGGCGATGACTAACAACATGCCTGCATGGTTAATAAAGTATGCGTAAAAATTATACCCATCCATCCCTACCGTAAATTCTGGCGTTAGCAAAGCGTGAATGCCACCTGCTAAGCCCCAATAGTAAACGCATTCCGCCAACCATTGTTTGTAGTTGATTAATAGTGCAATACATAAAAAATAACTAATACTACATAAATGTACCGGCAGATTTTGCTGTAAGTTCCAATAGCCTTGTTGATAGACATTATAATTTTCAACAATAAAGTTGATTGCAAAAAAAAGTGCAATAAAAGTGGCGTAGGTTTTTGGATTCACTTTTTTAAAATGAAAGGGTACGCGAACCACAATAGTGATGATTAAAATAATCATGACCATACATTCCCACCAAAAAGGGGTGAACGGTTCCATAATTGCAGGCGGATGATATTTACCTAGAGTAATCATTCACCTTAAATTACATTATTTTTCACAAACACTAAAACTTTTGGGCTATAGTTAAGGCACATATATAAAAAGCCCTGAATTCATTGACTAAATTCAGGGC
>JBEATG010000260.1:0-3077 GCA_041162035.1 Bacteroidota bacterium | reverse complement strand
GATGGGTATGCGTATCAAATTCATAAACACTATCTATAGTTTTTAGATTAAAGGTATTGGGAAAGTCAAATTGAGAGAATGCATTAGATAAATACATTCTATTGTTATTTTTATCAATATGGTAAACGATATTGTAGTTTTCGTCATCTAAGGCAACTACCAACCTACTACTATTATATAATTCCCATTCATGTGTTTTTTTACTAAAGTAAGTAACAATGCCTCTTACATGCCAATAGCCATCGCCACCATATTGGAATAAGGTATCATTCATGAAAAAATTAATTGCATGAAAATTAGCACCATTAAAAAAGGTGGAATCAATCCTAGTTAGTTGGTAGGTATTTTTTTGTTGCCCCCCTTTTTGTTCCTTTACAACCTGAAATAGTTTCCCAGTCCCAAGCGGTTGGATATAAATTTCTTTTTTGTTTTTTAATAGAGAGATGTTAGAATTGCTTAAAGGGTTGACGCCGAATTTAAAAACATCCCCATCTAGTTTAATTTGAAGTGGGTTGATGGTATCCTTAGAAATGAGGTCAAGTAATGCGTATTCTATCTCACTTATGGTGCTTTTAGTTTTTTGATTTTGACTAAAGGCAACATTTACACCATAAAAAAATAAGAAAAGAGGGAGTAGAATCGCATGTTTCATTGAATGAAAATAATAAAAACTGCGATAAATAGTTAATTTCTAATCTATTTTTTAAAATAATATAAATTATTAATGTGTAATATACTGTTTATAAGTTATCTATTAAATTAATTAAAAATTCATCACTTAGTTTAATAAATATTAGGAGAAATTTAAATTAATCATTCATATTTGAATTATAATAAATAAATCTTATTTATATATTAATAAAATATTGAATATTAAGTTTTTTATCCTTTGGGGGAAGGATAATCGGGGTGGTCGGAATTCGTTCTGGTCGCCCCAAATTTTTTACAATAACGGCTAAATTTAAACAGCTACATTAAAATCACGCAAGGCGTCATTTAAGCTTGTTTTTAGATCGGTGCTTGGTTTTCTTTGACCAATGATTAGTGCACAGCTTACTTGGTAATCGCCAGCTGGGAATGTTTTACGATAGGATCCTGGTATTACAACGCTCCTTGCAGGAACACGGCCCTTATACTCAATTGGATTTGCACCACTTACATCAATAATTTTAGTGCTTTGGGTCAATACTACATTTGCCCCCAACACCACTTCTTTTTCTAAATGTACACCTTCGACTACGATACATCTACTACCTATAAAACAGCCATCTTCAATGATGACAGGACTTGCTTGCAAAGGTTCTAATACCCCGCCAATACCTACGCCACCACTTAAATGTACGCCTTTACCAATTTGAGCACAACTTCCAACAGTTGCCCAAGTATCCACCATAGTTCCTTCATCTACAAAGGCGCCAATATTCACATAGCTCGGCATTAAAACAACATTTTTAGCCAAGTAAGCGCCATATCTTGCAACTGCATGTGGCACAGCCCTTACCCCTAAAGCTGCATAATTTGATTTAAGTAACATTTTATCATGGAACTCGAAGGGTGCTAGTTCCCAAGTTTGCATAGGTTGTATCGCAAAATACATAAGAATAGCTTGCTTTACCCATTCATTCACTACCCAGGTATCTCCTTGTGGCTCCGCGACTCTTAAACGGCCTTTATCCACTTCCTCAATCACTAATTTTATAGCATTACTATACGCTTCTTGTTTCAATAAACTGCGGTCATTCCAAACCTCATTAATGGTGTCTTTGATTTCCATGATTTTCAAATTTTAACAAAAATACATGCTAGCCAACTATTTTAATAAGTTTGTTTTACACATTAAAGAATAACTTTTTATTATTGGTATTGTTTAAATTGCAGCATGTTTCAAAACCATGCTGATATTAAAGCGGGCTTATCCATTCTTGAAAAAGGCGGTATACTATTATATCCTACAGATACGGTTTGGGGAATTGGTTGCGATGCCACAAATGAAGCAGCGGTTAATAAAATTTTCACTTTAAAAAATCGGGTTGAAAGTAAAGCAATGATTGTTTTATTGGAAGATGAAACTGAATTATTGAATTATGTGGAAGATCAATCATTTCCAATTTTTGATTACATAAAAGGCATACACAAGCCAACGACTGTGATTTATCCTAAGGCGAAAAATTTAGCTTCTAATTTAATAGGAGAGGATGGTTCTGTTGCGATTCGTATTTGCAAGGATCCTTTTTGTAAAAGTTTAATCAAAGAATTTGGGAAACCAATTGTAAGTACATCCGCTAATATTTCTGGTTATCCAACTCCGATGTGTTTCAATGATATTTCTTTGGAGATAATAGAAGGGGTAGATTATGTAGTCAAATATAAGCAAGATGACAACGAAATTAAACAACCCTCTGCTATTGTAAAGTGGGATGCCCAAGGTAATCTTGTTATTATTCGCGCGTAGCTTTATGTTTGTATTCGTTTTATTATATTAAATTCACTTCATGAAAAAAATATTGGTGATTCAAACTGCTTTTATTGGTGATGTTGTATTGGCAACATCGTTGATAGAAAACTTGCATCAACAATTTCCGGAAGTAAAGATTGATATTTTGGTTAGAAAAGGTAATGAATCCTTGTTTCAATCACACCCTTTTTTAAATCAAGTTCTTGTTTGGGATAAAAAAAATAACAAATACCAAAACTGGGTGGGGCTTCTTTTTAAAATTAGATCCAGGCAATATGATGTGGTGCTGAACGCGCAAAGATTCGCAGCCACTGGAGCATGGACAGCATTTTCAAAAGCAAAAATTAAAATAGGATTTGATAAAAATCCATTTTCATTTTTATTTACACATTCGGTGTTGCATCAGTTTTCGGAAAAGGGGCAACATGAAATTGATCGGAATCATCAGTTATTAAGTTCATTGTTCCTGACGAAAGTGGCGATGCCTAAATTATATCCTACCGCTTCAGATGAATTAGCAGTAAGTAGTTATCAGCAAACACCTTATTTGTGTATTGCGCCTGCGTCAGTTTGGTTTACAAAACAATTTTCAATAGAAAAATGGGTGGACTTGATTAATGAA
>JBEATG010000250.1:0-4475 GCA_041162035.1 Bacteroidota bacterium | reverse complement strand
TAGCTCATCTTCATTGCTAGCTTTAAATAATCCAGGGGCCATTAATGAGCCTAAAGCCAATCCGCCCAAACCCAAACTCATTTTGGATAAAAATTTACGCCTATTTTGATTTAAGCCATGTTCTAAAAATTCGTTCATAATGATTTATGATTTTGTTATTGTTTCTTCTAAATTATACATGATTAAAATAGTCTTCATTAAAGCAGCTGCTTCTGATGAATTGTATTTTTGTTTTGGATGTTCAAATTCGCCCACCTTTAAAGCTGCATCTGCAACCGCAGGTTTTGTATTAAAAAATGCAACCTGCTTTTCGCAGTAAGCAATTAATTTTTCACGCTCAAACTTCGTTGGCTTTCTGATTACAATAGTTTCAAATACTTGCTCAATCTTTTGATCTAATGGTTTTTTACTTAATGCAGTATTTTCACCTAACACCCTAGCAGCTTCTAATATGGTTGGATCATTAAGCATTGTTAATGCTTGTAGTGGCGTATTGGTACTTGATCTTTTTGCCTCGCATTGGTCCCTATTACTTGCATCAAATATCATCATGCTTGGTGGCGGCGCAGTCAACTTAATAAAAGTATATAAGCCTCTTCTATAAATATCGGAACCATGATCCTGCTTGTAACTTGCTAAACTACCACGACCCGAAGTGGAACTTTCCCAAACGCCCTTAGGTTGGTAGGGTTTAACACTTGGTCCACCAATCGTTGTATTTAATAAACCACTTGTACTTAAAATATAATCCCGTACAATTTCTGCCTTAAATCTTAATCGAGGGGAACGAGAATAAGTTAAATTTTCTGGATCCTGTTCCAACTGCTTTTTACTTATTAGGTTGGATTGCTTGTAGGTGTTGCTGCTCAATATTTTTTTAACCAAATATTTAATATCCCAATTATGCTCCATAAAATCGACTGCCAACCAATCCAATAATTCTGGATGAGAAGGCAATTCTCCTTGTAAACCAAAATCGCCTGATGATTTTACTAACCCTCTTCCAAACATATCCTGCCAAATAAAATTTACAAATACACGTGCAGTTAGTGGATTTTTTTTATTGGTCGTCCATTTAGCTAAACCCAAACGATTGCTGCCATACTTTGTACTATCATAAGGCATGATAGATTCTAAGGCGGTAGGCCTTACTAAAATATCTGTTGGCGCATCATAACTACCGCGGCTTAAAATATAAGTAGGTCTTGGTTTTATCGTATCGCCTGCTTTCCAATCGCCCATAACGGAAACCTCAATCATACCTGTATCCACTGTATTTACAAAATTCAAAAAACTACTACGCTCTTCCTTGCTAATATATAATTTTGGATTTTTTGCTTTAGTCGATTGCCCTACATCTCCTTCAAATCCCTTTTCCTTACTCTCATTAAAGAAAGCATACAGTTGATAATAATCTTTATTGGAGAAAGGATCGTATTTGTGATCATGACATTGCGCACACTCAATGGTAACGCCTAAAACAGCTTTTCCATAAGTTCTGGTTTTATCAATATTATAGGATACACGATATTCCTCCTCAATAATACCACCTTCCTCCGTGTATTTATGATTTCTAAAAAATGCCGTAGCTAAAATATTTGCCTTGCTTGCATTGGGTAATAAATCACCTGCAATTTGATTGGTTAAAAATTCATCATAATGCATATTCTTATTAAATGAATTAATTACCCAATCGCGCCATGGCCATTGTGAACGAATCTCATCATCCTGAAATCCATAGGAATCAGAATATCTTGCTAAGTCCAACCATTGTATGGCCATCTTTTCACCATAGGCAGGTTTTTGTAATAATTCATCTAACATTTTAGCATACCAGTTCTCGTCTGTATTATTTCTCCATTTATTCAATGCTTCATAAGTAGGAGGAAGACCAACTACATCTGAATACGCTCTTTTTATTAATGCATCACGCGGCGCTTCTTCATTTGGATCAAATCCTTCCGCTTCCATCTTTTCTAGAATAAAATTATCAATTTCATTACGCACCCACTTCGTATGATCTACTTCAGGTAATACTGCTTTTACTGGTGCAACAAAAGCCCAATGCTTTTCATATTTTGCGCCTTCTTGAATCCATCTTTTAAATAATGCAATTTCCTCTTTTGTTAATTTTGCAAGATGGCTTTCGGGAAGCGGCATCATTATTGCTGGGTCATTAGATTCTATTCTTGTAATCAAATCACTTTTTTCAGGAAAGCCAGGAACAATAGCGTAGTGGCCTTTATTTTTTTCAAGTTCTGCAAATGCTCTTGAAGGGATATCTAATCTTAATCCAGCTTTTACTTTATTTGCATCGGGGCCATGGCAAGAAAAACATTTGTCAGATAAAATAGGACGAATATCTTGGTTGTAGGATATTGCTTTTGAGCGCCCTCCTTTTTTACCATCGGCAATATATGCAATACCATAAATAAGCCCGATGACCACTAAAACGATTGCCCCTAAACTGATGTACTTTTTCATATTCAATTTCAAGATTATTTCAACAAATTATTTATAAAACTAAACACGTGTTAATTTATAAGGGTATACTTTTCCTGAAGCCCATTGTGCAACATAAATGCTTCCATCATCATCAACACATACATCGTGTGGATGTGCAAATATTTTATCCGCTTGCGCCATGGTTTTTAATTTACCATTTTCATAAATAGGTGCTGTACCACCAATGTTAGACACCACTTTATTTTCTTTATTTAAAATGGTCACAAATCCTGATTTTTCAACAGACATTGGGGATCTTAATACTGCTGCATATAAGTAATCACCCTTGATCACTGGTCTACATACTCCAGCACCTGGCAACTGAATAATCTCCATTAATTTTCCATCTAGTGAAAATCTTTTGAAACAATTTTTATTTCTGTCAGTAACAATTAATGTGGTGGTGCCTGTTCTAGTATCAACACAAATTCCATGTGCGTTATCTAAATTTTCATCTTTTGTTCCTCTGCCACCAAATGCATTTTTCAATTTTCCATTTTCATCGTAATGTAAAACATGTTGTGCACCATAGCCATCTGCAATATAAAAATCACCATTCGGTAAAACAGTTGTTTCTGTTGGAACAAATGCCTTGTTTTTATTTGTGTAAGCTGGCAAATCCTGAGGAGGATCAATGGTCAATAAAATTTTACCATCCATCGTTGTCTTATATACTTGATGTTTATTGGTGTCGGTAATAAATAAAAAATCTTCCTTACCGTTTTGTTGTAATGTTAAACCGTGTGCGCCAGGAAATTCGCTTCCCCAACTGTCAATTAAGCGACCACTTTTATTGTAAATAATTATATTATTTTTTGTTTCATTGGTCAATAATACAATGCGCCCTTTCGAGTCTTGTATCATTTCATGACAATCATTCACGGGTGTCTTTTCAGTATTAAGTGTACCCCATGAGGTATCCAAACGGAATGTCATTTCATTGTGACCATATACAGGTCCTTTTTTGTTACTAAACATATCTTTGGTGATGAATAAACTTGCAGTGGAAAGCACTGAATTTTTTACAAAAGATCTTCTTTTCATATTTTTTAATTTTTTATGGTAAGATTCCTTCACTTATCGTTTTGATAAATGTGCTCCTTGTTGGAAAGCGAAAACTCACTGAAATTTGTGACTAGCAATACCGTGTTTTAAAGATAGGGCATTTGCTTAAAAAAAGAAAGCAGAACTAGTTCGTGATGGCCTTGAATTGAATTTTTTGAGTGGCATCTATTTTTAGCCAAATAAAGGATCCCATTAATACCATAATTCCGATATAAAGTACAGGTAAATAATAGGCGTAAGCGGATGCCAGATATCCAAAAAATACAGTGCTTATATATGCACCCGTTAAGCCTGCGGTATTCATGGTGCCTGAGATGGCCCCACTTTTGGTACCCCCCATATCCATGGCAACCGCCCAAGCCACGGGAGCTGTTACATCCATAAAGGCCATGCCGACACCTAAATATATGATTGCCAATAAGTTATCACTCACTAAGGAAGCGCTAATGATACAAATGCCAGCCACAAACAAACCCACCATGGGTACAATGCGACGCCCCCATTTTTTACCCCATCGTAAACAAGCTTTGTCGCTGATCCAACCCCCTATAAAACAACCTATTGCAGCCAATAAATAGGGCACCGATGATGCCCAAATAAGCTCATTTTTTGGAATGAGTCGCCCCTTTTCAAGATAAGTATGAAACCAACTTTGAAAAAAGTAAGCGCCAATGGCATAACAAAAGTACATGGCCAATAAATACCACAAATTTTTTGACTTAAACCCGCTCCAGTAGGAGGTTTTAGGAGCTTCACCTTGCATAGGAAGGTCGCGGTTATCGATGATGAATTTTAGCTCTTCTTTGGACATATCCTTACAATCTTTCGGATCTTCCTTATGCCAAAATACCCAAAACAGGGTCCAAAAGATGCCAACGGCTCCCAAAATGTAAAAGGACATATTC
>JBEATG010000246.1:0-5255 GCA_041162035.1 Bacteroidota bacterium | reverse complement strand
TAGTCAACATTCTTGGTAAAGTTGTGCTTAAGAAAGGCAAACTTCTAGCCATTTGTTTTGAGAATGTAGAGAAACCAGCGATGTAATCATTAACCACTTTAACCTCGCTTAATGCGTAGTTATTCTCACCTTTGTTTGAACCTTCAGTTTGTGCAGCAATGTTGTTAGTTGTTGCAGTCTCTTTGTAGAATACATACAAACCACTTTCGCTTCTTACTGTTGGAACTAAATCACGGAAGTTAATTGCTTGACTAGGTAAAACTGATGCGTTGATAGCGTAAGATGCTTGAGCATCTCCTGTTAAACTTGCACCTAAAGTCATTGACTTAACATCTCTTAAATCTAAACGATACTTACCATTTGATTTCATTGATTTTTCCATTTCATCCAATTTGCCATCTAATTTTTCTACGATAGCCTCATCTAAAAACTTTACTTGTTTAGATGCGTTTTTCTTTTGTGCAGCAGCTTGAGCATCAAATTGTTTTTGTGCTTCATCTTTTACTACACGGATTTCAGCGTTTGTTGCTTCCAACTTCGCTTCAATACTAGCTTGAAAACCTTTAAGATTATCAGCCATTTCGTTAATTACGTTTTCCATTTTTACTTTTTTAGTATTTTATTAAATTCTTTTATTGCCTTCAAGATTTCCGCATCATTGTTTTTGATTTCCTCAATTATCGGCTGGGGTGCTTCTGCGACCACAGTGATTTCTTTAACGATTTCAATCTCTAATAAATCCGCTTGAATTCTTTTTATTTCAATCTCCATCAACGCAAAGGTTTCATCGGTAAATTTACCGCCTTTAAACGCTTTTAAGAGTTTCTCTAGCCTGTTTGCTAATTGCTCTCTTTTTACTTCACTCTTTACTGAAATGGTTGGTGTTTCAGGGTTTGCTGCCCATAATACTGCACTACCTTCATAAAGTTTAAGTTCAGTAATTGTTCTTACCCCATCCTTACCTACGCTTGAATTTATTGTGGTAAATCCAATTGAATGCTGATTGATTAAACCTGCATCGTACATCTTCATTATATCTTCGCCTGTTTCGGTCATTACTATTGGAGTAACTGCAATAAGCATATCACCTTCAACATATAATTGTTCAGGCTTACCGATAACGGCTTCCATCTCTGCACAATGGTCAACTAAAGACCAAATCAAGTTTTTACCTGCTGGACCTCTTTCGCTTAAAGTCTTTGTGAATGCTTCAGGAACGATAATATCATTGTCTAAATCTACATTACCTGTTCTTGCCCATACCGCTTTTACTCTGCGTTGTTCGGTGTCTACATCCATTACTTCGTAGCCGATGTCTTGTTTTTCAACAATTAAATCTTTTGATGCGTAAGTTTTCATATTTACAAAGTTATATTTTTTTTTATTATTCAAACAAGTCTGCAATCAATCTACCAATTTGCATTCCTACTGCGTTAGTTAGTATTCCCCAAATCATCCCAACATTACCTTTTGGTGGGTTATCTTGTAGCTTTAATAGTTTGCCATTTTTATCCCTTTGTGCCTCATATCCTAAAGTACAACGGCAGTTGCAAACATCTCCAGCACTTCCACTTGAATCGCAAGGATGTAGCATTAAATCAAAACCGCCTTTCTTATTTTGCAGTTTAAATGTCGCATCCATTGGGATTTTAGTGCCATCCATATTTAGGTGGTCAAATTGGTCTCGTGGAATCCTTCTTGTCCTATTGTCTTTTGCTGCAATCCATTCTTTAACTGTTACAAGTCCTGTACTCGTTGCACCTACCATTGAACCGATATTGGCAGCCCTTCCTGTTTCCGTTCTTGCTATTAACTCCGCTCTATAATCCGTAATTCCTGCACCCCTCAATAAAACTATTGATTCAGGTAGTGTTAGATTTTGTTCGGCTGATTGTACTAAATATCTTCTTATTTGTTCCTTTGTTGTATTCGTGATGTCGGATGCCAATTGGTCAAGCCCTTGCGTTTGTAGATACTGAAGGATGGTATAAGCAAACAAATCCGTCTCCGCTGATTTAACCTCCAATGCCTCGTAAATGCCCTTTACAGACCTTTTAACGACCTTACTACTAATTTGAGCCATCTTTACACCCATAGCTAAATGTAGCTTTTGTATGGTCTTTTTAATGGCTTTGTCGCTAATTGCGTTATAGTCTAATGTACGACAATAGGTATTCACCTGATTTTGTAGTTCTTTTTTGAACTTCGGTGAGTATTGCTTTAATGCGTTGGCATATAATTTTTTATAATCTTGCCAAATCATTTTATGGGTTTTGGTCAGGAATAGTCAAAGGTTGGAATTGGTCAATAGTTTGCAATCCTGTTGGGATGTAAAGTTTCTCTAATTCTTCGGTAGGGATATAATCAGGCACTTCAATATTCATAATGTCCAACTTTTGTTTAGGACTAATCCACCACGCTTTATCAAGCCATTCAGTTTGCTCGGATTTATTTGCTTCTAATTCTCCGTAAACTGAAAGGTCGTAATCAACATAAAGATTTGTTCCTTTATAACCCCAATCGGTGTGTAATTTCCTATTAAGGTTTTCAGTCAATGCGTTAAGTAATGGGATGGCACAACGAAGTGTTAATGCCTTTTCCCCTTCTCTTTGATTGTTATAGGTCTTTGAATCGCTATCGTTTAAAAGTTGACTAGGTACTCCGTAGATATTACAAAGTGCTTTTAAATCCCATTTTTCCGATTCAATGATATTAAGTTCCACAGGGCTTAAACCGATTTGTTTCCAATCTACTTTATAACCTGATACTGCAATTGAATTAAAGTTAGCTGAACCGCCTTTTTGACTAACTGCGGTTTTAAGTGCCTGTGCCTGTGCCTGTCCACTTGTAGGGTCAAACCTTTCATCATTCATAAATAAAACTCCAGCAGGTCCACCATTTTGGAAGGATGCAACGGCAGCGGTTTTAGCTTCATTACTTCTTGTTAAGTTTTTGGCTGCTGCTCTTAATGGGCTTTGTCCGTACAATTGTCCGCCTGTAACTCCCCATTGTGGATTAAAGTATTTATCGTGTAAGATTTCTTTTGTATCAAATGACCACATTTGTCCGTAATAAAGTTGATACCCAGCCCTTGTTGGGGGGAACACATTGATATTTGCAATGATAGCCATATACTGACTAGGCAAAGCAAATAATTCATAAGGTTTACCCTGATTGTTTCCAGCTTCAATAAGTTTACCATAAATAAAAGAATTACCTGTTATCAATTTAAAACCGCACCATTGTTCTACTAAATCACTCCAGCAATCTTCCTCATTAGGATATTTTAGCAACTCGTTTAAGCGTTGGTCTCCTGTGTAAAGTTCGTATGCCTTTTTATGTAAAGTCTCAAGTTCTTTTAAGTTGATGTCTTTTTGTGCAGCTAAAGATTTGTATTTCTTTGCAGCCTTTTCATCTACAACCTTGTAAACGTGGAATGGTGCAATTTTAGCTTTATCGGTAATTAGTTTAATGATTGAGTAAACTATATCGTTTGCTACATATCCATCATCAACAAAACTTCTTTGGTCTGCTCCTTGCCAAGTAACTATACCCCTTTCAATTGCTATTTGGGAGTTCATTGGAATTGTTGGAAATAGTGTGTTAATCTTCTTTTTAGTGAAGATGTCAAATAAACCCATATTATTAGAATTTAAACAAAGTTAAAGAAATTTAAGTTAAAATACACTTACTGCAAATTTAGGTTTTGTCAAGTGAGTAAATACCGCATACCTTGAAGCATCTAAAGCATCATCATTTGCTTTTACAGGTTCTTCAATTACATTATCGTTTTTATCTTTTTTCCATTTGTAAGACATAAATTCCCTTTTAAGATTTTGGCTATGAAAGTGAATGTTTATAGGATAAGATTTCATCTTTACGATTCCTGCCCATACATCTTTTTGAGCAGGTTTAATATTAAACCCTTGTCGGTATAGTTCCTCTATTGATTTAGGTTCTGCTGCATCTGCGTAGATTGTTGCTCGTTCAGGCACTTTCTCTTTTATCAATCTTGTAAGGTCGGATAATGTAAGCCCACTTTGATAAATGATTTCCTCAAAGTAATTCTCTCCTTCGTGATGGGTAACCTTTATGAGTGCAGCTGGATGCACATACCCAAAGTCAAGACCATAGAATACATCGCCTTCGGGTGCGGTGTCGTATTGTTTCCATTGGGTGTAAATAAGTTCTTTTGCTGCACCTCGTTCTCCTAATCCGTAAACCTTCCACATAAAATCATCAGGTAGGTTTTTATATTGCTCAATGTTTTTTATTTGTGATTCCGATAGGTTTGGGATGTTATTTAGGTAGGTAGAATGAATGCGTTTGTTTTCAGGGTTGTCAGCTATTTCATAAACCCAATTGACAAAGTCAGCAGGATTCCAATCTAGGAATACCTTGCCTGTGGTTCGCATTAGTAATTGGTCGTAAAGTGTACGCTTGATTAAGTTAGCTTCGTTAATGAATAGAACATCCCTTGCTGGTCCTCTAGCCTTGCCTTCATCTTCTAGTCCAAACAGTTCAATGTAAGACCCATTTGGATAAGTGTATATAAAATCGGAAAAACTAAAGTCATTGTCTTGCCATAAACCCCAATTCTCCATTATTGATTTAAAATCCCTATAAACACCTCGCTTGATATGTGGTAGGGAATGAGAAACAATTGAAATCCTAGTCTTTGGATTGTTGTAGGCTATCTCAATCAGTAACTGAACAATGGAATAAGACTTTGAACTCCTTGTGCCACCTTCATTGCAAATGACAGGATAGCTGCCTTCGTACGCTCTTTTGTTGGCAAAGAATACAGGTGTTGCATTAATCTTCAATTGGTTTGCATCGGTCATCTTCTTGTATTACTATTTGAACGCTACCTTGAATGTTTGCGTTTATGTCGGTTGTTTGTTTTGCTCTACCTTCTAATCTATCAAGTATTTCCTGATAAGCCTTTAAATCTCCTTTGAATGCCTTTTGTAATACCATCATATCTAATTGCTCTGCAACTGTGAACTCCTCTTTTTCACCTGTAATTGGGTTTGTTTTTACTTGCACTAATTCAAGTAAACGCAAAAGCCTTGTCTTGCTATTTGGTATTCCTTTTGGTCTGCCATTAGGGTTTCTAATTTCACCCTTTTGTGCTGGTATTAAATTTTGTTCGTTTGCCATTTTCTCTAATCACTTTCTAATTTATTGAGCGATAGGGTGGTGCTGCCCCCCTTCTTTAGTATGGAATACTAACGCATTACTGTTATGCTTCT
>JBEATG010000223.1:0-8689 GCA_041162035.1 Bacteroidota bacterium | reverse complement strand
GGTCCATTGTTTAAATCTTGTTTTTTTAAAATAATTCATACTCCCCTTTTTCTTAGTTAATGAGTTAAAAACATTAATCCTATATTATACATAAATCATTGATAATCACCTATAGCAAGCTACGTTAACACAAAAATTACAAGATGACGTATTTCGATTTTATATAATGCGTCAAAGGTTCCGCTACGAAGATAATCAAATAATGGAAAGAATGGAGTCGATGGGGGGTAATTTATGAGGCAGCTAGTGCTTTATCTACCCAATGAGTGAGGGTCTCAATCTGTTTTTGGGCAGTTTCAATCTCATATAGGTTGGACCCCGTTTTTTGCTGTTCGGTGGTAAACCATAATAAAACCATGGAAATATAGTCCTGCTGATCCTTACCGGCATAGGCATTTTTAAATTCAACCATCTTTTGATTGATTAATGTGGCCGTTTTGCGAACCGCCTCCTCATCCTGGGCGGCAATTTTTACCCGATAGGACCTATCTGCAATCGTAATATTAATGGGTATCAAGTCCACATTTTCGGTATTGTCTGACATGGCTTACGGATTCAGGTTTTTAATTGCAGTATCAATTTCCTTAATATATTGGTCTATTTGTTTCACCCACTTCTCTTTGTCAGCAGGATTCATTTCAGAAGTATGCATCCTAGAAGCTGTTAACTGATGTTTGGATGCGTTCAATTGTTCGAGTAACTCCTTGTTCTTATTTTCCTGCTTCGTTACCGCTGCTTTAAGCTGTTGGTTTTCCTTATCCAATACCCCATACTGCTTAATTAAAAGCTGTAATTTTTCTTGTAATTGTTCAAGGGATAATTTTAAAGCAAGCATGATTTATTTTTAACAAATTGAATTTAGTTATTTTCTAACTTCTGCGGTCAGATTTTTTTCAAATAATTGAACCAGTTTTTTCATCATGGTATCAATTTCAGTATCCGTCAAAGTTTTATCTGGGGCATTAAATACAAAATTAATCGCCACTGATTTTTTCTGTGCACCTAATTTATCACTCTCAAAAATATCAAATACACGTGACTCTTTCAATGCTTCCAATTTAGCTTCATTCACACAGGCTTCAATAGCTTCATACTTGGTATCCTGCGGAATCACCAATGCCAGATCCCTTTCCACGGAAGGATATTTAGATATTTCCTGGTATACCACCTGCTTACTTTGATAAATTGCAAATAAATTAGCCAAGTCAAATTGGATATAAAAAACGGGTTGCTTAATACCAAAGGATTGTAATTTTTTCGCTCCTATGGCTTGCACCGAACCTGTTGTTTTTTTATTGACAACATAATCAATTTGGTTGGTGCTTGTTTGTTTCCAAGTGCCTCCCTGCATGCCTAATAAATTAAAAATGGCAGTAGCTGCACCTTTAGCAACAAAAAAATCAGATAAGATTCCTTTTGTTCTCCAACCATCTTGTTGTTGCTTTCCAGAAAGATAAATAGACAATTGTTCTGATTCATAATAAGCCCCTTTGGAGGATTGTCCGTAAACTTTTCCAATTTCAAATAATGCAATTGAACTTATTTGACGATTCAAGTTATAGGCAATGGTTTCCAATCCTGTTTCTAACATGGAGGGACGCATCACATCTAAATCAGCACTTAAATTATTCAACATTTTTACCGCACCTGCCAATACTTCTTCTGAAAAATAAGCACTATTGGTAATTGAATTCGTTAATATTTCCGTGTAGCCACGGCCAACTAAAAACTGTGCAATTTTATCTTTGAATTTTTCTTTTTTCTCTAATGGATCAATGGAAGGACTCATCGTAATCACACTAGGAATTTCGATATTATCCAAGCCATCAATACGCAATACTTCCTCTACAATATCGGCAGGTATGCTAATATCAGGCTTGTGGTAAGGCACCGCTAATGCAATACCCTCCGAAGTTTCATTGCTAATTTCAAAACCCAAACTAGTAAGTATTGTTTTTACTTTATCCACTGGGTAAGTTTTACCACTTAGTTTTTTCAAATAACTAAAACTTAAATGTACGAGCGCTTTTTTTGCAGGATTTGGATATACATCTACTACATCACTACATTTTCCACCTGCAATTTCCTGTATCATTTTTGCAGCACGCAATAATACTTTTACCGTACCGTCCACATCCACGCCTTTTTCAAACCTTGTTGCAGCATCAGTTCTGAGGCCATGATATAATGAGGTTTTACGAATATGTACATTTTCAAACCAAGCACTTTCTAAAAATATATTTTTCGTAGTTGCTTTTACACCGCTTTGCAAACCACCAAAGACACCCGCAATACACATGGGTTTTACACCATCCGTGATCATTAAATCATTGGCTTGCAAGGATCGCTCAACACCATCGAGTGTGGTGAACTTAGTACCTGCAGCATATTTTTTTACGACTACTTTGTTTTCCTTGATCTCACTCGCATCAAATGCATGCAGCGGTTGTCCTGTTTCGTGTAAAATATAATTCGTAATGTCCACGATATTATTAATGGAACGTACACCAATACTTTGCAATCTATTTTTTAACCAAGTTGGCGATTCTTTTACTGTGACACCTTCAATGACCAATCCACTATAACGAGCACACCCTTTTTCATCTTCAATCAATACTTTAAAAGGAGCTACCGATTTGTCATGTTCCAAATTTTGCGTGAATGGACTTACTGCACTTACTGGACTATTGTGATAGGACAAATAAGCACATACATCTTTCGCAACACCATAATGACTCATTGCATCCATTCTGTTGGGTGTTAAACCAATCTCATAAATCCAATCCTGATAGTATTCGTACACTTCGGAAACGGGAGTGCCTGCTTTTATTGCAGCATCTAACACGATTATTCCAGCATGGTCATCACTTACGCCAATTTCATCTTCCGCGCAAATCATGCCTTCACTTTGCTCGCCTCTGATTTTGGCTAATTTCATGGTCATCGGCTCCTTTCCTTTTGGATAAATTGTAGTACCCACAACTGCGACGACCACTTTCTGACCCACCATGACATTGGATGCACCACAAACAATCCCTAAAGGTGCTGCGCCGCCTGTATCCACTTTGGTCAATTTTAATTTATCTGCATTTGGATGCGGTATCACTTCCAATACTTCCCCAACGACTAATCCAGCCAGTCCGCCTTTGAAATTTTCAAAATTTTCTAATGACTCCACTTCCAAACCTATGGAGGTAAGGATATTAGATAATTCTTCCGGGCGCACCGTTTGGGGTAAATATTCACTCAGCCAGCGATAACTAATCGTCATATTGCATCTTTATGGTATAGCTTCAAAAGTACAAATTTTTGAGTGCTTTTTAGGTAAAAAATAGCCCCTCCAAAATAGCCCCTTTTTCACCGCTCTCCCCTGTCAAGGTGGATAAGCACAAAATGTTAGTGGAAATCCCGTGAATAACCCCTTTTTATTGTGGATACTAGATACCGAGGCCCTGTGTATAAGCGGATTGCAAAACTAAATTTCTTGAATTGCTAATTTGGTTTGATTTTCGCAGTAGAAATTCATCCAATCTTATTCATCTATTATTATGGCTTTACCCAATATAAATACCAATCGTACCAAAAAGAAAACTGCCAATGTCGATATCAGCAGTATGATGTATGGAAAAATTCCACCACAGGTGCGCGAATTAGAAGAAGCGGTATTAGGTGCCATCTTATTAGAAAAAAGTGCATTTGACACGGTTACAGAAATTTTAAAACCAGAATGTTTTTATGTTGAATCTCATCAAATGATTTATCGTTCGATGCAAAGTTTGCAACAAAAAAATATGCCGATTGATATGTTAACTGTGGTGGAAGAATTGCGGATGCAGGAAAATTTGGACATTGTTGGCGGGGCTTATTATATTTCTAAATTAACCAATGTCGTTGTTTCTACTGCGAATATTGATGCGCACGCAAGAATAGTTTTGCAAAAATTTATTCAACGTGAATTAATCAGAATTAGTGGCGAAGTAATTGCGAATGCTTATGAGGATAGCACAGATGTTTTTGATTTACTAGATGATAGTGAAACAAAAATGTTTAACATTACGAATAACTATTTAAAGAAAAATTTCGTTGATATTGGTTTTGCTTTGGCAACTGCAATTACGAGAATTGATGAATTAAGAACGAAGAAGGATGAAATATCTGGTGTGCCAAGTGGCTTTGCCAGCTTAGATAGAATTACATATGGTTGGCAACCCACCGATTTAATCATTTTAGCGGCACGACCTTCTGTGGGTAAAACTGCATTTGCATTAAACCTTGCGCGTAATGCTGCATTACATCCTACAAAACCACAACCCGTTGGCTTTTTTAGTTTGGAGATGAGCGCCTCTCAATTGGTACAACGTATTTTGAGTGCGGAGAGTGAAATTAAAATGGAGAAAATTTCAAGAGGTAAATTAGAGGATTACGAATACCAACAATTACATGCGAAAGGTATTAAGCGATTAGAATCGGCCCCTATTTATATTGATGATACAGCGGCTTTAAATATTTTTGAATTCAGGGCAAAGGCGCGTAGGTTGGTGAACAAACACCAGGTTAAAATGATCATCATTGACTACTTGCAATTAATGAGTGGCTTGGGTGATCGTAATTCAAACAGAGAACAAGAAATCAGTAATATATCAAGAAGTTTAAAGGCCTTGGCCAAGGAATTAAATATTCCAATCATTGCCTTATCTCAGTTGAGTCGTGCGGTAGAAACGAGAAAAGAAAGTAAGATGCCGCAATTGAGTGATTTGAGAGAATCCGGTGCGATTGAACAAGATGCGGACATGGTTATGTTTATTTATCGTCCTGAATATTACGAAGTAATGAGTAATGAAATGGGTGAAAGTACACAAGGTGAAACCCATATCAGAATTGCCAAACACCGTAATGGTTCTTTGGATTTAATTAAATTAAGAGCACGTTTAGATATTCAACGTTTTGAAGAATGGGATGGCGAAGGTGGTATCCCAGGATTAGGTAGTAATTATAAACCCGTTTCTTCCCTACCAGGAAATACGAGCAACGATGGTGGCCGCTTTTTTATACAAGGAAGTAAAATGAATGGCGGCGAATTTGATGAAGGCATCAATGATGAGGACCAACCATTTTAAAATGTAAGTTTATTTTTTAAAATTCATTTATAATTTTATAGCTTTCGATTCGCATTATTTTTTTTCAAAATTACATACATGCCTGTACCCTATTTTTACGAGCCTTCACTTACCATCGGCGTAAATCAGTTTACACTCAGCCCGGAAACTAGTAAACATTGTGTACAAGTATTAAGAATGCAGGAAGGTGCCAATATTGATATTACCAATGGTGTGGGAGATGTTTTTAATGCCACCATTCAATCAGCACATAAAGCCAATAGCCTGGTTACCATTCAGCGTCATCAAAGTATCGCTGCATCAAAACAAAAAATTACTTTAGGCATTTCCTTATTAAAAAATGCAGTTCGCCTAGAGTGGCTTTTTGAAAAAGCGACTGAAATGGGGATACATCAAATTGTGCCACTTATTTGCGAACGCACCATACATGAAAGATTCAAAATGGATCGCATGCAAAATATTATTCAATCTGCGATGATTCAAAGCCAACAAGCATGGCTTCCTTCACTTTCCGAACCCATTGCATTGAATGCGTTTATGCAGCAACAAAAAGCATCGGTAAATTTAATAGCACACTGCGAGTCAAGTGATAAAAAAAATATCAAAGAGATTGTCGCATTGGAGGATGTCAATTTATTAATTGGTCCTGAAGGCGATTTTTCAAGTTCCGAAATTGCGACAGCTATTTCAAATAATTACACGCCCATCCAACTTGGGCCTACCCGACTCAGAACTGAAACCGCAGGAATTTTCGCATTGAGTGTGTTAAAAATATTTTAATTTGTAGTAATGAATATTATTGAAGTAAAATCAGCTGCAACCGAAAAAGCATTTTTAGCCATCAATGCAGAGTTAAATCAGGGCAACCCCAATTATATTCGCCCCTTAGATAATGAGGTCAAACAAGTATTCGATTCCAGTAAAAATAAATTATTTCAAAGTGGCGATGCAGCAAGATGGATTTTGCAAAATGCCAATGGTAAAACCATTGGAAGAATTGCCGCATTTTATTACAAAGATTATAAAAATAAAGGAACCGAATTCCCCGTAGGCTGCATTGGATTTTTTGATTGTATTGATGATCAAGATTGTGCGAATTTGCTTTTTGACACGGCTAAGTTATGGCTGCAACAAAATGGCATGGAAGCCATGGATGGGCCTATCAATTTTGGAGATAGAGACAAGTGGTGGGGCTTGATGGTGGAAGGTTTTGAAGCTGAACCTATGTATGGCATGTCCTTCAACCCTTCCTATTATGAGAACCTTTTAACTAATTACGGATTTGAAAATTATTACAATCAGTATTATTATAGAAAAAATTTATTGAACCCACTTCCTGCGCGATTTGAAGAAAGGTATCATAAGTTCAAATCTAAGCCTGATTATACAGCTGTTCATTTGGATAAGAAGCATCTTGAAAAATATGCACAGGATTTTGTCACCATCTATAATTCAGCATGGGCACAACATGGGGAAGAAAAAGCTATTACACTGCCTCAAATCATAAAACTATTTAATTCCTTAAAAGCAGTCATGGACGAACGGGTTATTTGGTTTGCTTATTATAAGGAGGAGCCCATCGCTATGTTTATTAATATCCCGGATGTGAATCAATATTTTAAATATTTTAATGGGGCTTTAGGACTATGGCAAAAACTGCATTTATTATGGATGAAGTGGAGGGGACAAAATAATAAATTAACCGGCCTGGCTTTTGGAGTGGTACCTAAGTATCAAGCACTGGGCATTGATAGCTTTTTAATCAACTCCTGTCATATTCTTTTAAATGAGATAAAATTGTACGACGAATACGAAATGGGTTGGGCGGGCGATTGGAACCCTAAAATGGTCAATATTTATAAAAGTTTGGACGCCAACCCTAGCAGAAGAATGGTCACTTTCAGGTACATTTTTGACGCAAAATCACATCCATTTGAGCGTCATCCCGTCATGGATTATAAAACAGGCGGCTAATTTTACCTGTTTGAAAATTGGGGGATAAGATTTAATTCATAGAATATAAGTTTTGATTTTGAATGTGTATATTGCGCATCAAGTATGGAAAATTTTATAGTATCAGCACGAAAATATAGGCCCCAAAACTTTAGTACAGTGGTGGGACAGTCGCATATTACGACTACCTTAAAAAATTCCATTTTAAACAATCACTTGGCGCATGCATTTTTATTTTGCGGACCAAGAGGCGTAGGTAAAACTACCTGCGCGCGTATTTTAGCCAAAACAATTAACTGTACAAAAGTTACCAAGGAAGGGGAAGCATGTAATACTTGTGATAGTTGTGTTTCCTTTGAGAAAGGAGCGAGTTTAAATATTCATGAATTAGATGCGGCAAGTAATAATTCAGTGGACGATATCAGAACCCTGGTAGAACAAGTTCGTTTTGCCCCACAAGCTGGAAAATACAAAGTATATATTGTGGATGAGGTCCACATGTTAAGCTCAAGTGCATTTAATGCATTTTTGAAAACATTAGAGGAGCCGCCGCCATTTGCTATCTTTATTTTAGCGACCACCGAAAAACATAAAATTCTTCCGACCATTTTAAGTCGTTGTCAAATTTTTGATTTTAGAAGAATCAATTCAAACGATACCGTTTTACACTTGGAGGAAATTGTTGGTAAGGAAAAAATTAAGGCCGAGAAAAATGCATTGCAGTTGATCGCTCAAAAAAGTGAGGGATGTATGCGTGATGCGCTAAGTATCTTAGATAAGATTGTGAGCTTTTCCAATGGTGCCTTAACGTATGAAAATACGCTTGAGCATTTAAATATTTTAGACGAGGCCTACTATTTTAAATTATTGAAATTTTTAACGTCACAGGATTTAACCAGTGCCATGCTTTTGTATGATGAAATCAATCAAAAAGGATTTGAAGGCGACATGGTATTATACGGTTTAGCGGGTTTTATCAGGAATATATTAGTGTGTAAGGATCCAGCGAGTGCACATTTACTAGAATCTATTGAAGGTTGGCGGGAACAATACATCGAAACAGCAAATACAACTAGCACGCCTTATTTAATAAGTGCTTTGAATATTTTAAATGAATCCGAGATTCAATTTAAAATGGCGCGTAACAAACGCTTACATGTGGAGCTCGCATTAATTAAGCTCAATTTTTTACAACAGGCCATTGAATTAAGTATGTCAGAAGGCGAACTAGTAAAAAAAAAACTAGTTGACGTAAGCTATCCCATTAAAACAAAGCGCATTTTGCCATTAGGTAAAATGGTGGTGAATGAGCAGGCCAAATTAATCATCGAAACCGAAGCTCCGATCAGTCGTCCAGCAAAAACGGTTATTCCCATCGAACCTGATCAGTCCATAAATGATCATTTAAGGGAACCCATCCCAGCAATCAACCATCCAACGCAAGCATTACCAACGGGAACTAATACGACGAGTTCTAATAATACAAGTCCAAATAGAAGCAGCACTCCCCCAACCAATGCAATGAGTGACATTGCGGGTAGCAATAAGCAGAATTTATTAGTCGCTTTACAACAAAAATATGGTTCGAAATATAATATCGAAGAAGTAAAGGAGCCCAT
>JBEATG010000211.1:0-7223 GCA_041162035.1 Bacteroidota bacterium | reverse complement strand
GCTTTTACACTGCTTTTGGTGTCAAATGAGGAGGCGTAAATACTTTGCATAATAATTATTACAAAAATAGTTATTTATCCTTTAGATGTTGCGCAGAAGCATCCAAGGCTTCATAAAATTTTTCCCCATATTTGCGAATAATAGATTCCTTTAAAAACACATAGGCGGGCACCTTTAATTTAACCCCTAAGGAACAGGCCGCCTTACATAAGTCTTCACGAGGTTCATAATTCATATATTCAATATCGGGATCCTGTTTGCTTTTTTGAACTTTAATGGGAAATAAATGGCAGCTAATGGGCTTTTTCCATGGGATTTTGCCATCATTATAGGCCTGCTCAAAGGCACATTTGATGATGCCATTTTCCTTGTAGCCATAGGCACAAATTTGACCATTTAAGGTGGGGGTTACCCAACCAAACTCACGATCATATAAAAACTGACCTACTTGTTTCACTTCCTTAATACCTTCCTTAGTCATGTAGGGTTCAACAAGATCATAATACTTTTTAATAAAGTCTTTTTCTTTGTTTTCAAGTGGCGCGCCTGCATCCCCATCCTCACAACAGCCCCCCTTGCACTTGGTTAAGTCACATACAAATTGCTCTTCAATAACTTCGTCACTCACTAAAACAGAATCAATCGCTATCATAATATTATTTGTGGTATAAAGATATCATTATTTCCATTTAAATGTATTGACCAAATGCGCCACATCCTTAAATAAAAAATCATTATAAATGGATAAGGAGTCGGCATTGGGTGTGGTATTAAAATATAAAGCCCCTCTAAAAAAATGGTTACTTGAATCCGTTAAAAAAAACTGATACGCTGTTGCCACATCACCACCAATATTAAAAAAAACGCCATGAACCCCTTGAGGGGTGGTAAAAACAGAATCAGCGATATAGGTTGCTTTATTGGAATGATTACTTGCAAATTTGTAAGCATCATTAATTAAAGTATCTAATTGATTTGACTTAATTTTTTTATAGCTGATGTATAAAGTTCCATTCAAACTTGGAAACTGAATATTGATCCAAGCATCTTTGGATTTATTTTCGCCAAAATAATTTATTTGATTGTCCACAAATGCATAGGAAGGATATTCAAAAGTATAGGGGAAATTAGGCGCATTAAATGACTGATAAGATTTTACAGGAAATTTAAAATTCGCATACCCTTTTTGCTTAGGAATGTATGGGCTGTTGCAAGCAGTGACTAGCAAAATGAAAACAGAAAATATAACAATAAAAAAATTACGCATGATCTATATTAGTAGGAATAACTGGTGTGATGATCATTTGTATTTTATGAATTCTATTTTTTTGTATTTCTAACACTGTAAAACTATACTGCTGAAATTTAATGACTTGTTGTACGATTGGAAATTCTCCCGCCAATTCTAAAAACAAGCCCGCCATGGTATCACTTTCTCCTTTTACAGTATCAAAGGAAGTAGAGGGTATGTCAATAAAATTACACAAATCAGTGATGGCTGTTTTACCTTCAATCACATAATGATACTCGTCAATTTTTTTAATGGTGGATTCCTCTTCATCAAATTCATCCTTAATTTCACCCACAATTTCTTCTAAAATATCTTCCAATGTTATGATACCACTGGTGCCACCAAATTCATCCACTACAATGCCAAAATGAACGCGCTTTAATTGAAATTCTTGTAATAAGTCCTCAATCATTTTTTGTTCATGCACAAAAAACGCAGGTCGTATTAAGGTTTGCCATTTAAACTGATCTGGCTCTTTTAAATGCGGAATAATATCTTTGGTATGAATCATGCCCACGATGGTATCTAAGTCGTCCTTAAAAATTGGGAAACGGCTATAACTAAATTCATTAATATTTTTCAATAAAGTACTAAAATCAACATCATCGGCAATACCATGCACATCCAACCTAGTTTTCATGATTTGCTTCACGGTAATATTTCCAAATTTTACAATTCCTTTTAAAATATTTTTTTCATTTTCTTTATGATGCGCCGAGCTGGTTAATTCAATGGCATGATCCAACTCCTCCATACTATAAGATGACCCATTTCCTTTTTGTGCTAGTTTTTTTTCCATCAAGTTGGTGTACTTGACCATCAGCCCACTTAATCCAGAAAAAATAAAATAGACTGCTTGGATGATAAATCCAAAATCCTGCGCAAATCGAATATTATTTTGCGTGGCCATTACTTTTGGTAAAATTTCGCCAAAAAATAACAATAGCAAAGTCACTGCAACTATTTTTACAATAAATTCAAATCCTGGAATCGCAATTTGATCAAATACAAATAAATGATCAATTAAAATATTGGCAATTAAAATGATACAAATATTGATAAAACTATTAGCAATCAACATGGATGTCAATAGCTTTTTAGGATCTTCTAAAAGTTTTACAATTCGTTGTAAAGGAATATGTCTTTTTGTTTTTAATACCTGAATGTCCTTATAGGATAAGGAAAAAAAAGCAACTTCAGATCCAGCGATGACAAAGGAAAGGAAAAGTAAAAAGCAGATTAAAAAGATTAATCCCGAATCCTGTTGGAGTGAAGCTATAAATGAAACGGACAAATAAAGGGGGTTACCCGAATGCGCTTCCAAGTTTTAAGTGTTTTAATTTTTGGAAAGTTACCAATTTTTTAAGTTTTACACCAATTTATAAAGTCCTCCCCTAAAAATTGGTTAATTATTTTTGGGAAAGGCAATTGTTTAAGTTGTTTTTGATTGACCCACAATGCATTAGAAAAAACAGTGGGAATGGTGTCAAATTTGATAAATATAAATCGCGCTTGTAAAAGCTGATGGGTTAAAGCTTGGTTGTAAATAGTAGAAACGGGGGCATATGCCCCTTTAGTCTGTTTTAAATGGACAGTTACCTCCTTAGCACTAATACCCAACTGATACCCTAACACTTCATTTAAATAGCCCACTGTAACAGGCGCTAAGCTTTTAGTTTCGTTTAAATAAAATTGATATAGCCCGCCCCAAATATCCCCTTCCAATCGTTTTTGAACCAACCATTTGCCCTTGTTATAAAAACAGAAAAAATCAAAATACCTTTTTTTTCGGGTAATGCTTTTTACCTTGATGGGTAATTGATTTACTTGATTGTTTAAATAAGCAACACATTTTTTTTGCATGATGCAATCAGCACAATTAGGGGCGCTTGGTTTGCAAACAGTCGCTCCAAAATCCATCAAAGCTTGGTTATAAATGCCAGCTTGTTTTTTAGACAAATTTTCATCCGCAATTTTGTTAAACAGGGCAATTCCTTGTGGTGTATCCGTTGGCGTGTGTATTCCATAAAATCGCGCTAACACCCGAAACACATTGCCATCCACCACCGCGTAAGGTAAATTATATGCAAAGGAAGCAATAGCTGCTGCAGTATAAGGACCAACCCCTTTTAAACTTAAAAGTGATTCGTAATCATTGGGAAAAACGCCATTTAATTTTTTACTGATATAGCGTGCTGTAAAAATTAAATTTTTACAGCGATTGTAATAGCCCAAACCCTCCCATAATTTTAAAACCTTCTCTTCCTTGGCGTTGGCCAAATCATGCACTGTTGGATAAGTCGTTACAAATTTTTCATAATAAGCCCAACCTTGCTCCACCCTGGTTTGTTGCAGAATTATTTCACTCAACCAAATTTTATAGGGATCCTTTTCCCCTTTCCATGGCATGGGTCGATGATTGGAACTGATATTCCATTTTAATAATAATTGGGTAAAGGTTTGCGTCATTGAAAGCAAAAGTGATAAAAATATACCTAATAAAACTTAGTTTTTTAAATCACTTGTTATATTATGTATTATTATTTTAATATATATAAATATTATATATGCGTACAAGGCTCTAAATTTGTCTAAAAATGTATAAAATATATTAGGATATAGTTGTAATTAGGAAAAATTTGATTTATTTTTAATACTGAACCTAAAACCAACTTCATGAGAAAATCTGATCTCATTAATCAAATTTCTGAAAAAACTGGCATTCCAAAAGTGGATGTACTTGTTACATTAGAAACGATGTTTAAGGAAGTAAAAGAAAGCTTATCCAATGGTGAAAACATCTACATACGTGGATTTGGTAGCTTTATTACTAAAAAAAGAGCAGCGAAAATTGGTCGTAATATCAAAAAGAATATTGCGGTTGAAATACCTGAACATTTTATTCCCGCCTTTAAGCCTGCAAAAGAATTTGTAAACGATGTGAAAAGCAAACGGAAGTAAGCTACCTTTGCCTGAAATTGTTTTACATTGAAAAAGCCACAATTTATTGTTGTTCTCCTAGCCATTGCTTTATTTAGCACCCTGTATTTTTTTGCCCCTAGGTATAAACAAGCCGATTTGGCCGCAGCTAGCCAAACCGCTGAAAATCAAGATGTTACTTCAAAATCTGTATTAGAAGGCGCAAAAATAAATTTGGCTGCTGAGCAAAAATTGATCCTCTTAAGTATTGAAAATCAATTAAATACAAGCAAAACAACTATTGATAGCGTTAAAATTTATAAGGCATTATCCCGTTTTTGGGCTGATTCAGCACAAAAATTAGGCCCCTATTTATATTATACTTACAGTGCTGCTTTGTTGGAAAGTTCTGAAAAAAGCCTCACTTTTGCAGCCCAGCAGTTGGTTGATAACTTGACCGACCCTGAAGCACCTCCCGCCTTCTTAAAATGGATGGCAGGAAATGCAAAAGTTCTTTTAGATAAAGCATTGGTTATTAATCCAAATAATGATTCTGCGAAAATTAATTTAGGTGCCTGTTACTTGTTTGGCAATATATCAGACAACCCGATGCAGGGCATTTTAAAGATCAAGGAGGTGGTGGACAAAAATCCCCATAACATTTATGGACAAATGGTTCTGGCATTGGGTGGTAAAAAATCAGGTCAAAATGAAAAAGCAATTGAACGATTTTTATTGATACTTCAGGACGAGCCTACAAACATAGAAGCCTTGGTTCATTTGGCGGAATGTTATGAATTAACCAACCAAAAACCTTTGGCATTGGAGCGCTACCAACAAGTAAAGCAATCCAATAAAATAAAATCAAAGGCGTTTATCGATGCAATTGATAAGAGAATACAACAATTAAAGAAATAATATTATATAACAAAAAAAATATCGGACATGCCTTGTGGTAAAAAAAGAAAGCGTCATAAAATTGCGACACACAAAAGAAAAAAACGTTTAAGAAAAAATAGACATAAGAAAAAGAATAAATAGTTCTTCTTCCATACAAGCGTATTTCGTATGAAATACGCTTGTATATTTCCAAATTGCACACCACTTATCTACTCAGCAACTTTACCTTTACCTTTACCTTCCTTTGTAAAGTGGATGTGTTTCAAAAAAATATAAAGCAGTATTTGCGTTTAATTGCGCTATGCGTGCTTTAAAAAAGTTGCTATAAGTGAATAAAGATTTAATAATTAATAGCTCCCCAGAAGGTGTTGAAATTGCCTTGCTGGAGGAAAAAAAGTTGGTTGAAATACATAACGAAAAAATAGATGCCCGCTGGTCTGTTGGAGATTTGTATTTAGGTAAAGTAAAAAAAATCATCCCTGGACTTAATGCAGCATTTGTTGATGTTGGGTTTGAAAAGGATGCCTTTTTACACTACACCGATTTAAGCCCTTACGCAAAATCGATCATTAAGTATACGCAATTGGCGATGAATGATCATGATAAAAGCTTTGATTTTGCCGGTTTTCAAGCGGCTCCTGAAATTTTTAAAACAGGAAAAATAAGTGAGGTACTTAATGGCAAACCCAATGTGTTGGTTCAAATTTTAAAAGAACCTATTGCAGCCAAAGGACCTAGATTAACCTGCGAAATTTCATTAGCAGGCAGATTCGTAGTACTTACCCCCTTTAATGAGATTGTTGCTGTATCTAAAAAAATACATTCAAATGAGGAACGCAAAAGGTTACAAAAAATAATTGAAGCGGTACGCCCTAAAAATTTTGGTGTAATTGTGCGCACTGCAGCTGAAGGTAAAACCACTGCTGAACTGCATGAAGATTTATTAACCCTTGAAGCCAATTGGAATAATATTCAATCTAATTTAAAGGGCGCTTTACCTCCTGCGCGTATTATGAACGAGGAAAGCAAAACCACGAGTATATTAAGAGATTTATTAAATGAAGATTTTAATAAAATCGTGGTCAACGATAAAAAGATATTTGATATCACTTTAAGCTATTTACAAAGAATAGCCCCTGCTAAAAGCAATATATTAAGTTTGTACGATGGTGATCAGCCCATATTTGATCAATATGGTATTACCAAACAAGTGAAGTCCTCCTTTGGAAAAACGGTGAATCTGCCTAGTGGCGCTTACTTAATTATTGAACACACGGAGGCATTGCATGTCATTGATGTGAACAGTGGTTTTAAAAGTGTTTCTAATAACCAGGAAGAAAACGCGCTGCAAACCAATATGGAAGCGGCAGAGGAAATTGCACGCCAATTAAGATTAAGAGATATTGGTGGCATTATTGTGATTGACTTTATTGATATGAAATTGCCTGAAAATAGACGCAAAGTGCAAGAGTCATTAGAGGATTTCATGAAAACAGATCGTGCCAGACATTCTGTTTTACCTATTTCAAAATTTGGATTATTACAAGCGACGCGACAACGTATTCGTCCTGAAGTAAATATTAACACCTCGGAAGATTGTCCTGCTTGTAATGGCACAGGTAAAATAACTTCCACTTTATTATTGGAAGATGAGATTGAAAAGAAAATGTCTTATTTGGCCACCCATGGTCACAAATCACTGATTTTATTGGTGCATCCAATTATTCATTCACATTTGACCAAAGGTATATTTAACAATATCATCAAGCGTTGGAAAAATAAATATAAAATTAAATTGAAGTCTCAAGCAGATAATTCAAGCCACCTAGTAGAATACCGCTTCTTAGATGAACACGGAGAAGCGATCATTTTATAATTAACTTTAAAAGATACATTCAGCTCAAGGTGTAATAGAAATAAAAAAGGGTCCCGATAAATCGGGACCCTTTTTTATGTAAAGCTACATGGAATTAACGTCTTTGTAAAGTAAGCGTGTTAACACCATAATCAGTACTTCCGTACTTCAAACCAATTTTCAAACCAATATAACCAGTACAAGAGAATACATATCCATTCGTACCTGAACTTGGAATGTAGGCGCTTGTAAGTTGCC
>JBEATG010000149.1:0-2581 GCA_041162035.1 Bacteroidota bacterium | reverse complement strand
GTTTTAAGCCAAACGCTGCAATAATATTTTCACTTTGAGTGCCCTTGCCGCTACCGGGAGGTCCGAATAAGATTAAATTGAACATGCTAAATAATTAGGGTGCCAACAAATATACACAACTCGCCTAAAATTTTGGTCAACAAAAACCAAAAAACTAAACAATTTATCTGAATGCTTGTTAGTATTTTTGTAACTACAATCACGTCTATGTATAAATTACTTTTTTTGGTACTTTTCATCAGTCAAACCGCTTGTTCACAAACCAGCAATAAAGCCAATACAAAAAACAATACTATGTCTAAAAACATTTATTATTCTACTACCAATAAGGAAAAGGTTGTTGTCCCAGATAGTGTTTGGAAGCAAATATTATCGCCTGAGGTTTATGCTGTTGCTAGACAAAAAGGAACCGAGCGTCCTTTTACAAGTCCTTTTGAAACCTCTAAGGAAGTAGGTACTTATCATTGTGTTGCCTGTGGTAATCCCTTATTTAAAAGCGATACCAAGTTTGATAGCGGTTGTGGTTGGCCTAGTTTTTTTGATCCTATTGCCAAAGGTGCCATTATATATACACCTGATAATACCCACGGTATGACACGTACCGAAGTGCAATGCGGAAAATGTAAAGCACATTTAGGACATGTATTTGAAGATGGACCGCCGCCCACTGGTTTGCGTTATTGTATTAACGGGGTGGTTTTGGCCTTGGAGAAAAAATAGTACATCGCGTAGACTGTTATAAAAACACCAACAAAGGAAAGTATCATAACACTTTGTGAAAAAAACTGCGTCCACTTTATTTGTAGACTCATGCCTTCTTTCATCAGCATAACGCTTACGCTGCCCAGATAGCCCACCGCATCGGCCACATAAATAAAGAAGCCTGCATTGCCCTTCATTGAAAATGCAGCAATCAATCGGTCAAAGAAGATGGAATTAAATGGAATATACACCAAGTATAATCCCAGCCCTACCCAAATCATCCACCAAAAAGGATCTAATAATTGTTGTGTAAAATAATAGGTGGAAACACCTGCTAATATAAAGCCCAATAAAATAAAAACATGTGCGACCATCAATGCTTTAAAACTATTTTTAATTAAAACAACAGCACCGATAATTACTAAAATAAAAATAGTAATGGGGATTTCTGTTTGGGTAAAAATTGCTGGCTTTGAACCATAGCCCATCTCCTTCCACATATCTGCCGAAAAATTATCTCGTATATCTCTGAAGATAGTAGCGAATAAATAAATCGCTACAAAAGCAATGATGCCTGGTAAATATTGTTTTATTAATTGCTTACGATCCAATGCAGTCATAGGTATGCGCTTGGTTCTGAGGGCCTCATCTTCTGCGGAGGGTGGTGGTACTTTTTCTAAACCATACACACAAATAATTAATGGAACTGCAAATACCAATCCAGTAAAAAACGGAACCCAAAATTCAGTAATATGATATTGTTCCATTAACCATGCACCAACTGACTTAACCCAACCGGAGGAAAAAATAAAACTAACCGCTAATGCAGCACCAATAAAATCCGTGCTTTTACGTCCTTCTACATAGGAAAAAACAACACCCCATAACATACCCAACGGAAATCCATTTAAAAATAAAAACATAACATTATAGGGTGCAGGTACAATGGCAAATAACAACCAAGCCAACCAGGAAATGCCCGTGAGTAAAAAAATAATTTTATATCGATTCACTTTTTGTAATCCTGAAATAAATTTAATGCCATAAAATTTGGCTAATAAATAACCCAACATTTGACTAATTACGAGTGCCGTTTTAAATGCAATGGGACCAAAGCTGAGTCCATCAAAAGTGCATACCGTAAACGATTTTCTAAAGCCAAAAATAAATACATAGGTACCAAAGGATACAAGGGCAGCGTAAAGTGCAATGGATTTATCTTTTGACAGTAATGACATACAATTCTTTATTGATGGGTAACAGCGCCAGCTTTATTGATGGCTTTTTCCCATAACCAAATTTACATTTTATACATGTATAATAATGACTAAATTAGTGCTTTATGAATAAGGCCAAAATTTGTATATCACCCATTGACTGGGGTTTGGGACACGCCACTCGGTGTATTCCGCTGATTCAGGCATTGGAAAAATTGAACTATCAAATATATATCGCCACAGAAGGATACCACGAAACCATCTTACGTGAAGCTTTACCCAACGCCCATTTTTTACATTTGCGAGGCTACCGAATAAAATATGCAAAAATAGGCGCCCTTTTACCACTGGCTATTTTTTTTCAAATACCGCAAATTATTTACAGCATTTACTATGAATATAGGTGGCTACAAAAAAAGCAAAATGAATTTCAGTTTGATATAATCATTTCCGATAATCGTTTTGGTTTTTATCATAAAAATGTGCCTAGTGTATTTATCACGCACCAACTTAACTTTCAAATGCCTTATGCCTGGGCCACGCCTGGATTCCAAAAAATACAGTATGCTTGGTTCAAGAGATTCTCTGCTTGTTGGATTCCAGACATGGAAGGTGAAAATAATTTATCGGGTATTTTAGCCAATACAAAATTAAAGCCCAAT
>JBEATG010000143.1:0-4556 GCA_041162035.1 Bacteroidota bacterium | reverse complement strand
CTTGGATGGCGGTCGCTATTTTATTGAGAGCTGTTTGCAAGGTGAATTTAAGAAAGCAAAATTTTACCTCATTTCCGATAGCACGAACCAAGGTCATTTTGAACAAATTTCTAAAAACTATTACGCACTTGACAAGGAAGGCAGGCAACAACTTAGACAAGCTTCCATACAGATCAACGAAATTAGTGCGATTGACAGTTCAAATTCAGTAATAAACTACCAAAATTCCTTTGAAAAAGTAGTGCGCAAATTAAAAGTGGTACAAACCAATGAAGGCTGGAAAGTGGATCTTAAATATACCTATACCCCAGAACTTTAAACAAGTATCACCCTATTGCAATTGACATATAATTTCATTTAAGAATTTTTGTATATTTGCAAAACATAACAATAACACAAAAAATAAAATAAGTATGGAAGCGCAAAAAAATACCAAAAAATATTGGATTTATTTCTCTGTTTGGTTAATCATTTTGGTTGCATTAATCATTTTTAAAAGAGAATTTTTCTGGTTAGCACTTCCTGGTACCTTAACTTATTTTGCAAAAGGAATGGATTTATTTTAGTTTATTTTAATTAGAAATTTTTTATACAAAAAGGGTCCCGATACATCGGGACCCTTTTTTAATACTTACCTATTTTAATAAAACTTTTTTATTTTAACAAAGCCAAAGCCGCAGCAGCATAACTAAAATTTTCAGGCTGATGATGATGAATAGGCTTCGTTACTTTGGATTCACCCAAACGAACCACAATTGCATTTTTGTCTCTTATTATATATACGTATTGCCCAAACAATCCATTTTGTGCAACCACCTCATGTCCTTGTTCTTTAAATATCCAATATTGATAGCCATAAAAATCAACCGGATTGCCATTTTCATAAGGATCCTTTAAATAGGAAGCCGGTGTAGTGGCCGCCTTAATATAATTTTCAGATACAATTTGTTTGCCATTCCATTGCCCATTGTTTAATACCAACTGACCAAATCTTGCATAGTCATGTGCTACCGCATTAAAACAACAAAAAGCTTTTTCATGTTTTTTATTTCCATCCAATAACCACAAGGCATCTGCTTCAGCACCCATTGGCTTCATGAATCTTTCAGAAACCAGTTCAGAAATATTTTGACCAAATGCTTTTTCAACAATAAATCCAAGTACCTGCGTGTCCGCACTGCGATAATCCCAATTAACACCAGCTGGCTCCTTAGCTTTTAAATTTTCAATTAAATACGCCTCATCGTCGCCATAATATGCAGAAGCATTTAAACTAAAATAGCTTTTATCAAATTCACGATAATTGGTGCCAGAACTCATGGTTAACAAGTCCTTGATGCGCACTTTATCCAATCCTTCATTTTTAAAATGAGGTACATAATTTGAAACAGGCTCGTCTAAGGATTTAATTTTCCCTTCGTCAAGCGCGATACCAATTAATAAGGAAATAATACTTTTAGCAGCGGAAAAAGACCCACTTAATGTTTTAGGTGTATAGCCATCCCAATATTTTTCATACAATAATTTTCCGTTTTGAATAACAATAAAAGCATGAGTGTCGTTTGAATCAATAACCGCCATTAAAGAATCCGGGATTACCCCTTTATTATAGTTTGAATCCAAGGGCCAATATTGAGGTGCACCCCCACTTGCTACCAAGCGTGTAGGATGTGTTTTATAGTCATGGATAGTATGTTTTCCCCAGATAGCGAAGTTTTTTAAGTGTGAAAACTGAGGTGTAAAAGATAATCCCCCCAACACTACTAGGATGACTAATAAGAAAATTATAATTCTTTTTAACATAGCTTCATAAAGTTTAATTTAATTTGCACCCAGAACAAACCGAATGACTAATTAGTTGTTATTTAATAACAACCATTTGGTTTTGTAAAATTAAATAAAATAAATAGCACTTCATGCTTTCCAACCAATTTCAAGAAATAATTGATCGTCGCCGTTCTAATCGAAAATTCGACCCCCTCGTGGAAGTGCCTGATGAGGTCATCAAAAGAAGCTTGGAAAGAGCCATACTATCCCCTAATAGCAGCAATATGCAATTATGGGAATTTTATTGGATCAAGAATAAGGAAGAAAGAGAAAAGTACACCGCTTTGTGCCTTGGACAATCTGCCGCTAAAACCGCAAAACAAATTGTGGTTTTTGTAACCAGAAAGGATTTATGGCCCCAACGTGCCAAATGGAATTACGACAGATTAAAAAATGCCATTAAAGGCGAACCTAATAAATTAGAAAAAAGAGGATTGGATTATTACGGAAAATTAATGCCCTTAGCTTATCGCAGTGATATTTTTGGTGTTTTTGCTTTCATCCGTAGATGCATGAGTTTTTTTATGGGATTAAGAAAACCCTTTATTCGATTTGGCGGAAAAGCCGATCAAAGAATCACCGTGCATAAATCATGTGCATTAGCTGCACAAACATTTATGCTTTCCATTGCAGCGGAAGGTTTTGAATGCTGCCCAATGGAAGGATTTGATCAAGTACGCGTAAAAAAACATTTGAATTTACCCAGCGGTGCTGAAATTAATATGATTATCGGTGTGGGTAAAGGAACAAATGATGGCGTTTGGGGTCCACGTTTTAGAATACCTTATGAAGAAGTAGTATTTGAAAGATAATTTATACCCTACTTCGCTGGCGTAATAACGATGTTACGATATTCAATAACGCCATGATCGCCCTGCATCATAATGGGCCCTGGTTCCCCTTCACGGCTATCCAATGCGCCTCCAGTGATACCTGGTATGATTTGATTTTGAATAATAATTTTACCATTCGCAATCACAGTCACAATGCGACCCACCAATGTTATATCAAAGGATTGCCAAACACCTGGTTCCTTTGCCACCATTTCCAATGGATCAATAAAACCATATAAACCACCTAAATGAATATTGGTGGCCTCCATACCCTTGCTATCCTCCACTTGCACTTCATAACGGCCCCTTAAATAAACGCCACTATTACTTTCCTTAGGATAACGAAACTCAATATGTAATTTAAAATCATCAAAAGTTTTAACAGTTCTAATATTTGATCCTGGACGAGGGCTTCTTAAAATACCATTTTCCGCCACCCATTGATTGTCTTTCCCTAGTGCCTGCCATCCATCTAAATTTTTTCCATTAAATAAAGGAATCGGCTTTCCCCAAACAGGCGCTTTATCTCTTTTTAAACTTGGCGCAGGTACACCTACCCAAGTAAGGGTTTGTCCACTTGGGGTAACCATGGTGCCAGATAACTTTCCGTCTTTTAAAACACCTTCCACGATTAATTCTTTATCAGTTACTTCCCATTGTGCAGGAATATGGAAAGAAACTTTGTTGTCTTTAAAAATCACTTCCGATATCGGACGCGCACTTCCTCCATCCGCTACAAAATGTCCCGTTAATGTTTGAATACCCAACAAGCGCACTTCCAACCAAGATGCTGCTAAACGATCCCCTAAATCAACCGTCAAATCCCACCTGCCTTCAATGGGTTGTCGCTTTGGCGTTTCCCCGGATGCGAATAAATGTATACTTCCAATAAATAAGAATATAAAAATAAAAATGGATTTAAGTTTTGGTATCATTTTGAATAGGATTTTAATTTAAGATAGTTGCTGTTAACTTTACGAGGTTTGAATTTACAAAATATTACAATATAAAATCAAAAATTAGCCTATCAGTACGATAAATGATTAAGTATAAGTAACCCCCTTCGATTTGTCCTTAAAATTGATTAATTTCAAAATAGCGATTCTATGATTACACCATACTTATAATATAATTACACCCCACCTATAATGAAAAAGCAAAGCAGCCTACTTATTTTTATGCTATTGAGCTTTACTATTAATACTGTAAATGCGCAGATAAAAATTTACGTTTCAACTAAAGGCGATGACAATGCTACCGGTGATATCAATCATCCAGTGGCGAGCTTTGAACGTGCCCAAAATATTGCACAAAAAAGTGACCCCACTATTTCCGTGCAAGTCCTATTTAAAAATGGTACGTATTATTTACCGAATACGATTCATTTTACACAAAAAGATAGCAAAATAGCAAAAGCGAGCGTTACCTATCGTGCCGAAAACGAAGGGGGCGCGGTAATTAGTGGTGGCGCAGTATTAAAAGTGAATTGGGCCTTATATAAAAGTGGGATTTACGTAACCGATGTTTTACCAGGTACTAAAATTGATCAATTATATATTAACGGGGAAAGACAACCCATGGCAAGATATCCAAATGCACAACTTGGTAAAAACGTATTTGAAAGTTGGGATTTAAGTCACAATGCCATATTTGATTCACTGGCCGATGTATTATTACCTTCTCGAATTGCAAAATGGAATCATCCTGAAGGCGGCTATATTCATGCAATGCATGAATATTTGTGGGGCGATATGCATTGGCTGATAAAAGGAAAAGATAAAAATAATACACTCCTCATGGAAGGCGGATGGCAAAATAATCGCCCATCCAAAATGCATCCCGTATTTAGAATGGTTGAAAATATTTTTGAGGAATTAGATGCGCCTGGCGAATGGT
>JBEATG010000117.1:0-6310 GCA_041162035.1 Bacteroidota bacterium | reverse complement strand
GGTTTAACATTATCAGTAAACACCATGGTTCTAAAATGTACCCGGGTCAAATCATTGAATACACGGTAAAACCTATTTTAGGAATCCCATTATACTGGATGACCGAAATTACCCATGTACAAGAAGGGGCTTATTTTGTCGATGAGCAACGATTTGGTCCTTATACGATGTGGCACCATCAGCATCACTTTACCGCCGTTCCTGGGGGTGTAAAAATGGATGATATTGTGCACTATAAAATTCCTTTGGGTTTTTTGGGTGACATTGCACAAGTTATTTTGGTCAAAAAGCAGTTACAAGGCATTTTTGATTTTAGGTTTCAGGCAGTGGCCGAAAAATGGGGTACTTACAAGCCTTAGTAAAAATAAATGGGGGTATTTCCAAAATACTTCCCCTATTTGATGGTTTGTATGTTTTATTTTAATGAACTTTGACCTCAATTTACTTTGATTCATGGCACATACAACCAATGGGCATACCCACAAACTCTCCGTAGCAGGTTTAATAGTTACTTTAGGAATTATTTACGGCGATATTGGAACCTCCCCTTTGTATGTATTTAAAACCATCGTTCATAATAAAATTATTACCGAGCAGTTAGTATATGGTGCTATATCTTGTGTTTTTTGGACACTGACTTTACAAACTACTTTTAAATATGTATTGTTAACGCTTCGCGCGGACAACAGGGGTGAGGGTGGCATTTTTTCATTGTTTGCACTTATACGTCGTTATGTTAAATGGATTTATATTCCTGCCATATTTGGTGCTGCATTATTATTAGCAGAGGGTATGATAACGCCACCACTTTCTGTATCCTCTGCTATTGAAGCTTTAAAAGATGTAAAAGGACTTGAAACTATTTTTGTACCGGGTAACAATTTGACGGTAGGAATTGTTTTTGCTATTATCTCACTTTTGTTTTTCTTTCAACGTTTCGGTACTAAAATTGTAGGCTTTGCTTTTGGACCAATCATGTTGGTTTGGTTTTCGATGATTTTGATTCTTGGTCTTATTCCTGTTTTGGGAAATATAGCCATCTTAAAATCACTGAATCCTTATTATGCTTATGACTTACTTGCAAATTATCCGCAAGGTTTTTGGTTATTGGGAGCGGTATTTTTATGTACTACAGGGGCTGAAGCATTATATAGTGATTTGGGACATTGCGGGCGTATCAATATTCAAATAAGTTGGATTTTTGTAAAAATTGCTTTGGTATTTAGTTATATGGGTCAAGGGGTTTGGTTAATGCAACATATGGGTCATACGATTGGCGAAATGAATCCTTTTTATGAATTAATGCCACATTGGTTTTTATTAATTGGTATTGGTATTGCCACTTTTGCTACTATTATTGCGAGTCAAGCTTTAATTAGTGGCTCTTTTGCTTTAATTAATGAAGCGATCAGCATGAATTTTTGGCCAAGGGTGACTGTAAAGTTTCCGACCGATCAAAAAGGACAAATTTATATTCCAAGTTTTAATTTGTTGTTATGGTTTGGATGTGTTTCGATGTTATTCTTTTTTAGAGATAGTGAAAGTATGCTGAACGCTTATGGCTTTTCGGTCATATTAACTATGATGATGACTACGGTTTTGATAAATTTTTATTTATTGAATGTTAGAAGATGGAGTCAACCGCTTGTCGCTTTCGTTATCTTGGTTTTTAGTACAGTTGAAATCTCCTTTTTTTTAGCAAATGTTATTAAAATTAAACATGCTTATATCACTTTAGGTTTTTCATTCAGTATCATTTTTGTTATGATGATTTGGCATCGTGCACGAAAAATCACCAATCGTTATTTGGATTTTGTAAAGTTGAAAGATTACTTAGAGCCATTAGCGGAATTGAGTGCGGATAAGGATATGCCTAAATATGCAACGCACTTAGTGTATTTAACCAAGGCTAATAATTATAGTGAAATTGAACATCGTATTATTGATTCTATATTAAATCGCAAACCAAAACGTGCAGATATTTATTGGTTCTTGCATATTGACCGAACCGATTCCCCTTACGGTATGGAATACTCCATCCGTGAATTAGTGGATGACAAAGTAATGCGTGTTGATTTCAAATTAGGATTCAGGATTCAGCCCCGAGTTAATTTGTGCTTTAAAAAAGTAATGCAGGAATTAAATGAATCTCAAGAGTTAGGTATTTATAGTAAATACGAATCATTGAAGAGTAAGGATTTCCATACCGATATTACTTATGTAATTATCGAAAGCTTTTTCTCTATTGAAAACGAGTTAAGCTTTAAGGAGGATTTTATTATGGATGTGTATTTTAATATTAAACAATTAGCGCAAAGTGATCAAAAAGCATTTGGTTTGGATAATGATATGACGGTGGTAGAACATGTACCATTAATCATTAAATCCAATGAGCAGTCGCTCTTAAAAAGAGTGTACGATTAGTAGTAAAGTTTACGATTTAACTTGAATAGTTTTGTTGTCGGATGTATACATCCAGTAATTAAATATTTATCTGTAGCGCATCCTAATGAACTAAGGCAGTGCTACTAATTTACTTAATTGATTTTGTTTACCAACTGCAACCAGCCAATACTTGTATTTGTTATTTTTCACAATACCCAGTTCGTTTAAATTAAGGTTTTGTGTTGGGGCGTTAATAATTGTTTCCACGGTATAGCTGTCATCCATCTTTTTCAAAATTGCATATTGTTTCACACCGGTTTTTTGTGCATTGGTAATCCGATATTCATTGTCTGATTTTTTTTCAACTATAGGTGTGGTCATTTGGTATTGCACTAGCCAAGGCATGGTAGGCAATAATGCAGGTTTTTGATAATAGCGTTGTTGTAAACTATCATTCCACCCATTGGCGTTGGAGTTGAAACTTTTACTGCTAAAGTAAATAGAGCCATTGGTGTTGGGAAGTGAACGTACACGATTAATTTGATAAGGAATTTCATTTTTATCTTTCCAACCTGCGTTACTTCCTGCGCGGTAGATGCCATGACCTATATATAAATTTTTACCGTAACTGTTTTTATCCCACCAATTAATAATTTCATCATAGTCGGCCAAGGGATGCCCATGCTCCCAATATATTTGTGGTGTCACATAATCAATCCAACCTTTTTCTAGCCACAACAATATATCCGCATACAAATCATCGTAATTGGTTTGTCCTGCTTTGGTATTACTACCTTTTGGATCCACTGATTTGTTTCTCCAAACACCAAATGGGCTGATGCCAAATTGCACGGATGGATTAGCGCTGCGTATGGTGGCGTTTAATTGTTTAATAATGGTGTCACAATTACTACGTCTCCAATCCTCTTTATTTAATCCTCGTTTACTTGTAATATAGGTTGCTTGGTCAGGGAATTCTTTTCCTGCAATACGATATGGATAAAAATAGTCATCCATATGCACTGCGTCAATATCATATCTTTCAACCAAGTCACGTACCACACGATTGGTATGTTTCCAAACCTCAGGTAATCCTGGATTAAAGTATTTTTTATCTCCGTATACTAAAAACCACTCTGGATGAATTTTTGTAATATGGCTTGGGGCTACACTTGATCTGTTGACATTAAATACTGCACGATAGGGATTGATCCATGCGTGAAACTCCATCCCACGGTTATGCGTCTCTTGAATCATAAATGCCAATGGATCATAAAATGGACTAGGCGGCAAGCCTTGCTTCCCCATCAGGTATTCACTCCAAGGCTCCAAAGTGGAAGGATACATGGCATCGCCCGATGGACGCACTTGCATCACAATTGCGTTCATGCCATTTTTTTTATGCATGTTTAATAAAGTAATAAATTCTTTTTTTTGATCTTCATTGCTAAGCCCTCTTTTACTTGGCCAATCTATATTTTCAACAGTGGCTACCCAAACGCCCCTAAATTCAAAAACATTTTTATCTGAAATTTTTGGTTGCCCATTAGTAAAAAGAAAAAATCCTATAAATAGGATACTTAGTATAACTCGCATGTAAATAATTTTATTATTTTATATTTTTGGTTCCGACGCGGACCTTATTTTATCTAATAGTTGATTAATGGTTTGCGCCTCTTTTTCATCAACGCCCTTTAATACCGCATCAATTTGATCGTTAAATTGATCCAATTTATCTACTAATACCCTTCCCGTTTTGGAAATGGTGATGTCCACCAATCTTTTGTCTTTTAAGCAAGCATTTTTTTCAACTAAGCCTTTGGCAATTAAGCGATCAACAATTCGGCTGGTATCACTCATCTTATCCAACATGCGTTCTCTTATTTTGAGGGTGCTTAATGGACACTCACTTCCGCGCAAAATTCTTAAAATATTATATTGTTGTTGGGTGATTTCTTCATTCGCTAAAATATGTGCAATTTTTTCATTTAACCAATTGGCAGTATAAATGATATTAATGCCCATTTTTTGAAATTCATTTCTGAAACAAGATTGTTGTATGTCTTTTTCAATCCCCATTTTTAAATGTACTTATTTAAAATTATTTAAAAAATCTTTTTCCAACTAACTCAAATAAAGGTAAGGCACATAATGCACCCATTGCGTCAGCCAACATATCTAAAACCTCAAAGCCTCTACTAGGAACGTAGTATTTTTGATAATATTCCATTCCAATGCCATATAGGATACAAATTATTAAGGCAATGGCTTTTGCGCGTGTTGATTTATACCTTTTATCGGTCAACATTTCAAGATGGAAAAATAGGGAGATGGCCAAACTCCCAAAAAGTCCCATATGCACTACCTTATCGGCAAAGGGGAGGGCCATAATTTTAGAAATCCAACTTGTATGATCGTTGAATTCATTACCTGGCAAACTTAATAGAACAAATACAAGTACAAATTCGGCAATGACCCAAACTAAAGTTTTAATTGAATTTGTCATGAGGAGATTAATGCACCAATTGGCTATAAGCTTCACTTGTCAAAAGTTGCGCAACATCATCTGGATTAACCATCGTTACTTTCACCATCCATCCTGCACCATAAGGGTCTGTATTCACTAACTCAGGTTGTCCTGCTAAAGCTGGATTAATTTCACTAATTGTTCCTGCGACTGGTATGAATAAGTCACTAACTGTTTTAACTGCTTCTACCGTTCCAAAAACGGCCTCCGCAGATAATAATTTTCCAACGGTATTAATGTCGATATATACAATATCACCTAGCTCGCCTTGTGCGAAATCGGTAATGCCAATAGTGGCTACATTACCTTCTACTTTAATCCATTCGTGGTCCTTGGTGTATCTTAAATCGGCTGGGAATTGCATATACTTATTTTTAATTGTTGCAAAGATTCATAAAAAACGCTAAAAAAACAATCTACTAGAAATTAATGTTACTAAAATATAATAAAATATGGTCTTTTAAAAAGGCTTCCTGCTCAATTAAGTCCATCGTTGGCTTATTTTTTATTTGCTTAAAGTGCGGCCAGCCTTCCTCATCCTTACCTTCATTAATATAATAGCCGCTAGGAGATAGAATGGTACAAATAGCGACATGCATCAGGTCCTGCTTTTGTTCCTTGCTTATTTTTTCACGTATAAACCCAGTTTCCTGTAATCCAATCAAAAAAAGAACGGCTTCCACGTCTGGCTTTTTACCAAATTTGTCCATTAATTTTTGCTCTAAAGCCCACCATCTGGTCTGAAAATCGTCTGTGATTGCTGCCATATTTTCCTTTTTTCAAATTATTGAGCAAAGGTAGGGGATATCTAGGCGTAGTACAATGCTTTGATTATCTTTGAAAAAATATTGTTGACATGTTACAGGTAAATTTTTTACGCCAAAATCGCGAATTAGCTAAGGCCAAACTGGCGATTAAGCATTTTGGGCAACCGGAATTAGTGGATACGGCGATTGCATTGGATGATGAAAGAAAGCAATTACAGGCGGCTTTTGATGATACACAATCTAAGGTGAATGCCGCTTCCAAAGAAATTGGTGGATTAATGGCGAAAGGGGAAAAGGACAAGGCAGAAGCGCTCAAAAATGATGTTGCAGAATGGAAAAAGCAATTAGATCCCTTAAAGGTGAAAATGGCTGAGGTGGAAACAAGTTTACAAAACACCATGGTACAATTTCCAAATTTACCCCATGATATTGTGCCATTGGGAAAAACACCTGAAGAAAATGTATTGGTGAAAGAAGCGGGGGTAAAACCTAATTTACATAAGGAAGCAGTTCCGCATTGGGATTTAATCAAAAAATATAATTTGGTTGACTTTGAAACCGGGGCTAAAATTACAGGGAGTGGTTTTCCATTATATATTGGTAAGGGTGCGAAATTTCAAAGAGTATTGGC
>JBEATG010000100.1:0-3670 GCA_041162035.1 Bacteroidota bacterium | reverse complement strand
ATTGGATTTAGTGATACCAGATATTGATAGATAAAAGAAAGATAGAATTGTTTGTTATATAAAAACAGTAACGCATGTTTAGTTTAGAAGGAATTACAACCAGTGTTCAAGATTGGTTATTAATGAAGTTTAATCCCACTATGGCATTGGCTATTGAATGTGTGATTGTGATTTTATTGTCCATTAGTTTATTTGCCATACTAGGTTTGGTATTGGTATTAATGGAGCGAAAAGTGGCGGCACATATACAAATTAGATTGGGGCCCAATCGTGTTGGACCCGGCGGTATGTTTCAAACAGTGGCAGATACTTTAAAATTAATCATGAAAGAAGAGTTGGTGCCAGACAAGGCAGATAAATTTTTATTTAACCTGGCTCCTTTTGTTGTAATGATGGTGGGTATGTTATTATTAGCGCCAATAGCTTTTGCGAAAAATTTTCAAATTTGGGATATCAATATTGGAGTGCTTTATATTAGCTCCGTTTCTTCCTTATCTGTGATTGGTATTTTAATGGCAGGCTGGGCGAGTAATAATAAATATTCTTTATTAGGCGCCATGCGAAGCGGCGCTCAAATTGTGAGTTATGAATTATCTGCAGGATTTGCAGTTTTAACTATAGTGGTTTTAACAGGCAGCCTGCAACTTTCTGAAATTGTAAATGCGCAACAAAATGGTTGGTGGATTTTTAAAGGTCATATTCCTGCAGTCATTGCATTTGTATTATATATTATTGCAGTTACTGCCGAAACCAATCGTGCACCCTTTGATTTAGCGGAAGCTGAATCAGAATTAACAGCAGGTTTTCATACGGAATATTCTGGTATGCGTTTTGCCTTGTTCTTTTTAGCAGAATACATTAACATATTTATTGTTTGTGCCATTGGTGCTACTTTATTCTTTGGCGGATGGATGCCATTACATATTGGCAATTGGGAAGCCTTTAATCATATCATGGATTACATCCCTTCCTCTGTTTGGTTTATGGGAAAAACATTTTTTCTTATCTTTTTAATCATGTGGTTTAGATGGACCTTCCCAAGATTACGCGTTGATCAATTATTAAATTTAGAATGGAAATATTTATTACCGATAAGTTTGTTCAATCTTTTATTAGTAGCAGTCATTGCTATTTTAGGTTGGCATTTTTAACATTAAATGAATTAGAAACATGTTTTTGAAAGAATATATAAAAGATGTTGTGACCGGCGTAACCTCCTTATTAAAAGGCATGCGCAAAACAGGTTATTACTTTACACATCCTAAGGAAATTATAACTGAGCAATATCCGGACAACCGTGCGACCTTATTAATGTCGGACCGATTCAAGGGTGAAGTAGTAATGCCGCATGATGCCAACAATGAACATACCTGTACGGGTTGTACTGCTTGTGAGTTGGCTTGCCCAAATGGTACTATTAAAGTGGTGACCAAATTTGAAACATCCCCTGAAGGAAAAAAGAAAAAAGCAATTGACACATTAGTATATCGTCTTGAATTATGCACCATGTGTAATTTATGTATCGTTGCTTGTCCAAGTGATGCGATTAAAATGGCGCCCAATTTTGAGCACAGTGTGTTTGATAGAACCAAATTAACCAAAGTATTAAATCAACCAGGATCTAAAATAAGGGAGGGAATAGAATAATGAATACATCAACTATTATATTTTACGCTATTGCCGCACTCATATTGGGCGCCGCAATTTTAGCAGTGACATCACTTAAAATATTTCGTTCTGCCATCTGGTTATTATTTTCATTGGTAGGTATTGCTGCACTTTATTTTTGGATGCAGGTGGAATTTATTGCTGCCATCCAAATTGTGGTGTATGTAGGTGGTATTGTGGTGTTAATTATCTTCTCGATATTCTTAACACAACAATCAGGAAAGGAAATGGCCAAGCCTGCCAGGGGTAAAATGATATTTTCTGCACTCGCTGCTTTATTTGGTATTGGATTCACTTTTAATTTAATCAATCATTACGGATTCAATAATATTTCAGCAGCCCCCTTTCATCCAAGTGTGGAGAAGATAGGTATGCAAATGCTAAGCACCACTTCGCATGGCTTTATTTTGCCGTTTGAAGTGGTAAGTATGTTATTATTAGCCGCGATGGTGGGCTGTATTGTGATTGCGATGAAACCTACTGAAGCAAATATTGTTCACTTAAACAAAAAGGAGGATTAATACCATGAATGAAGTACCCTTAACCCATATTCTTTTCGTTAGTACCGCTTTATTTTTCATTGGCATGTATGGATTGTTTACCAGAAGAAATTTAATTACCATGCTCATGTCCATTGAGCTCATGTTAAATAGCGTGAATATTAATTTTGTGGCATTTAATAAATACTTATTCCCTGATAAATTAGATGGTTTGTTTTTTTCTTTATTTATCATCACTATTGCTGCTGCCGAAGCCGCTGTAGCGATTGCCATTATTATTAATTTATATCGTAGTCACCAATCCATTGATGTTGACGATGCCACTGAAATGAAATTTTAATTATTATGTCAAACTACTTATATATACTTTGGATTCCATTATTACCCCTTGCCACATTTGTGTTATTGGGCTTATTTGGACGCAAGTACTTTACAAAAACTGCAGGCATCATTGGAACTGCCTCCTTACTTACATCAACCATATTATCTTTTGTTGCGGCTAAGCAATACTTTTTTGTAGATGGAAAAGTAAACGGGGTGTATCAAAAAATAATTGCTTTAAAATATACTTGGTTGCAGTTTAGTCCAAATGTATCCATTGACATGGGCATCATTGTAGATCCTATATCAGTCATGATGTTAATTGTAGTGACTTCGGTTTCCTTAATGGTACATGTGTTTAGCTTGGGCTATATGAAAGGCGAAGAAAGATTTGCTACTTATTATGCATTCTTGTCTTTATTTACCTTTTCCATGTTGGGTCTGATATTATCGGTGAATATTTTTCAAGTATATATGTTCTGGGAATTGGTGGGGGTATCTAGCTTTTTATTAATTGGGTACTACTTTAATAAACCATCTGCAGTGGCCGCTTCCAAAAAAGCATTCATTGTAACCCGCTTCGCTGATTTAGGTTTTTTAATTGGCATTTTAATCATGGGCTTTTACGGAGGCACTTTAGATATTGGATTACTGATTGAAAAATTAACCTCTGCGCAGTCCCCTGAATTTTTAAGCATCACAAGTGCTAGCTTTTTAGGTGCAAGTATGCTTACTTGGGGTTTAACTTTAATATTTATGGGTGGCGCAGGAAAATCGGCTATGTTCCCTTTGCATATTTGGTTACCCGACGCTATGGAAGGTCCTACTCCTGTGTCCGCATTAATCCACGCAGCTACCATGGTGGTTGCGGGTGTTTATTTAGTGGCAAGATTGTTTCCTATTTTTTCCATGGACGAAACCGCTTTAACGATTGTCACTTATGTGGGCGCATTTTCCGCCTTACTTGCAGCAGTGATTGCATGTACACAAACAGATATTAAACGTGTACTAGCTTATTCTACGATGTCGCAAATAGGCTATATGATGTTTGCCTTAGGCATTTCAAAAAATGGTGGTGAGGCAGGATTGGGATATATGGCTTCCATGTTTCATTTATTTACCCATGCCTTTTTCAAAAGTTTATTATTCTTAGGCGCCGGCGCCGTGATACATATGGTACA
>JBEATG010000097.1:0-5675 GCA_041162035.1 Bacteroidota bacterium | reverse complement strand
AACATATGGTTATAACCAAATTGTTTGTGAAAGTCCCCTATACGCTTCCCATAAAATTGAAAAAGATAAAATCAAAATTCAATTTACAAATACGAATAATGGTATTGTAGCAAATGGAAATGAAATTACTTGTTTTGAAATTGCCGGAGCTGATAAAATATTTTATCCAGCACTAGCAAAAATTGAAAATAATGAAGTAGTCGTATTTAATAAAAATATAAAATCACCAGTAGCCGTTCGGTTTGCATTTAACAATACGGCAATACCAAATTTGTTTAGCAAGGAAGGATTGCCCATTAATCTTTTCAGAACAGATGATTGGGAAATGGATAAGGGTGAAATAAAAAAATAATTGCCTCTATTTTAAATGACATGTATGGTCTTAGTAAAAAGGATACGCTATATAACATACCTGGTGTAAATATTCCGTTGTATTGGATAAGTCCACAACAAATATTATCAGCAAAACAAGGGGCGCACCGCTTTTTATGGGATATGAAATACAATCCCTTAAATATACCTGTGGAATACCCTATGACTGCAGTTATTCATAATACCGACCCAGTAGTAACTGCGCCATGGGTGATGCCTGGAAACTATACGGTCAAATTAACCGTAAATAATAAGGTGTACGCACAAAGTTTTACAGTAAAAATGGACCCTCGCGTCAAAACCCCAATGATTCAGCTGCAAAAGCAACACGATTTATCGGTTATTTGTTATGAAGGACGTAAAAAAAGTATGGCTAAATTTCCAGAAATTGCTCGTAAATTTAATACGTTGTTTGAGATACTAGTTCACACGGATATGCCCCCCACCAAACAAACAGAAAAAGCTGTGCTAGAAACACAACAAGCATTATTAAAATTAATTTCTAATGATAAATAAATTAAGAAGTTCGTTTTTTATTTATGGGGTGATTTTAATATCATTTGCCTCCTGCAAATCAAGTGGGATGTTAATGAAAGAAAAAAGTATTGATGATATATTATCCGCTTATCAATCTTCGGATAAGCCCGGTGCAAGTTTGCTGGTTTATAAAGATGATAAAATTGTATTTAAAAAAGGATATGGCGTAAGTAATGTTTCAACTAAAGAGGCAATAAATCCCAATACTAATTTTAGATTAGCATCTGTAACTAAGCAGTTTACTGCAATGTCAATTTTGTTATTAGTGCAAAAAGGCCGATTAAAATTGGAAGATCCGCTAAAAAAATATTTCCCATCTTTTCCGGTTTATGGAAAAGATATAAAAATCAAACACCTGTTAACGCATACCTCAGGCTTAATGGACTACGAGGATTTAATGTCCCCTAAGCAGGCCGTGCAATTACATGATACCAATTGCCTGCAATTAATGTACAAAGCCAATGGCTTATACTTTACCCCAGGTTCGCAATATAAATATAGTAATACAGGATATGCAATATTGGCATTGGTTGTTGAAAAAATATCAGGACAGGATTATGGCGTGTTTTTAAAAGAAAATATTTTTAAGCCATTAAAAATGAAAACAAGTGTCGCATTTGAAGAAGGAAAATCAACCATACCCAATCGCGCATTTGGATATTCATCCGTCAATGGGAGCTGGGTGGAAACGGATCAAAGTATGACAAGTGCAGTGTTGGGAGATGGCGGTATATATACGAATACAATTGAGATGAGCCAATGGATAAATGCATTATGGAATTATAAATTACTTGGATCGGAAATGCAAATTCAAGCCTGGACGAGAAAAAAATTAAATAACGGTGCTCCAATCGATTATGGATATGGATGGCATATAGAAGATTATAAAAACATAACGCATCCGCACCACGGAGGGAGTTCTATCGGATTTAGGAATCAGCTATTATTGTTTCCTGAACAAAAGTTAATGGTTATCCTATTAACCAATCGTAACGAAGGCGACCCAATCAATGAAGCGAAAAAAATAGCAGATTTATATTTAAACTAATTAAATGATAAAGTCCTTTAAGTACTTGACGCCTTTCGTATTGTATGTATTAACGCTTACTGCCTTTAATGGCAATGGACTACTGTGTTGGCTTCCATTATTATATACTTTTTTTCTAATTCCATTTGCTGAATTATTCATCAAAGCGGACCCTAGTAATTTAGATGAAGTTGAAGAAGCATTGGCTAAAAAAAATAAGGCCTACGATTTTATTTTATATGCTGCGGTAATCATGCAATATTATTCATTATGGTTGTTTTTTAATTCCTTAAAGCAGGATGGTTTAAATACGATAGATATCGCTGGACGTGTAATCAGTATGGGATTACTTTGTGGTACATTTGGCATTAATGTAGCACATGAATTAGGACATCGCGTAAACAAAATGGAGCAAACCTTTGCAAAAATGTTATTACTGACTAGTTTGTATATGCATTTTTTCATTGAACATAATAAAGGGCATCATAAACATGTTGCTACACCACATGATCCTAGCACAGCAAAGTACAATCAATCCGTTTACGCCTTCTGGCCGCAAACATTAATAGGCACTTATTTAAGCGCCTGGAAAATAGCAAATGAGGAGGTAGAAAAAAAGGGAAAGTATTGGTGGTCCTTACAAAATGAAATGTTACTTTTTCAGCTGATACAATTGACATTCGTTTTAATAATTCTATATTTTTTTAGTGTAAAAATTGCTATTTTATTTATAGTGGCTGCTTTAATAGGTGGTTTATTATTAGAGTCAGTTAATTATATCGAGCATTATGGATTGTCTCGAACACAAGCCAGCGAACAACAATTTGAACGTGTACAACCCCATCATAGTTGGAATAGCAATCATATTATTGGGCGATTAATGTTATTTGAATTAAGTCGCCACAGCGATCATCATTATTTGGCATCAAGAAAATATCAAATTTTAAGAAGTTTTGATAATGCGCCGCAAATGCCCACAGGTTACCCTGGCATGATTTTATTATCCTTGTTCCCACCTTTATGGTTTAAAATTATGCACCAACAAATAAAGAAATATAAATTATAGGTTCTAAGTTTATATAATTTACACAAAATAAGTTGTAAAATTATTTCATTGAAATTTCAAAAGCAGCTATGATTTTTCTATTTCATGCTTTGTCCCTTTATGAATAATCAAAAAATTATACTAATACTTGCCCTAATAGGTTTTAATGCTTGTATTAGTTGGGGACAAAATTTAACACAACAATTAAGGGGCACCATTGTTGATCGACAAACCAAAAATTTACTTGCAGATGCATCTGTAATGATTAAAGATGCAAAATTAATTGCGATTTCAGATAGTAATGGAAAATTTAGTTTTAGCAAAATTCCCATTGCGAAATACGACCTAGTGATCAGTAAATTGGGTTATCAAAACACATTGATTAACGGAATTGAACTAAATAGTGGTAAGGAAGTAGTATTAGAAATTGAATTGGAAGAGGCTGTTACCGTTTTGAAAGAAGTAACTGTAAGCAGTAATAAAAACAAGGAGCAATTTCATAATCCATTTGCACTAGTCAGCACACGCCAGTTTGGTCCGCAAGAAGCAGTAAGATATGCAGGAGGATTTCAGGATCCTGCGAGAATGGCATTGGCATTTGCAGGTGTAAGTAATGCAGGGTCAGATGATAATAATGAAATTGTCATTAGGGGTAATTCGCCCCGGGGATTGCTTTGGCGCTTAGAAGGGGTTGAAATACCCAATCCCAACCATTTTACCGATGGACAGGGTTCAACAAGCGGAATTGTATCTATGATTAATGCCTATAGTTTGGCCAAATCTGATTTTATGACCAGCGCCTTTCCCGCAAACTTTGGGAATGGATTATCCGGTGTATTTGATTTAAATTTTAGAAGGGGGAATAACCAAAAAACTGAATTTACAGGGCAATTAAGTTTAATAGGCCTAGATTTTGGGATGGAAGGACCTATTGGAAAATCGGGCAGTTCCTATCGTGTTGCAGGAAGGTATTCGACCTTGCAATTATTATTAAATAGTAATATCATTAATTTAAACACCAATAACTACAATCCGAATTTTAGAGATTTGAATTTTACGGTGGATTTACCTACAAAAAAGAGTGGTGTATTTTCCATATGGGGCTTAATGGGTAATGATGAAACCTATCAAACAACCTTGACTGAAAAAAATATTGATAAGGGAAGTTTGAATGTATTTGGTTTAAATCATAAAATTTCATTCCGCAAAGTATTCTTCAAAAATGTTTTATCGATCAGCTATCAATCCCAAGAAAATTTAAAACAAAACATAACGGGTGGGATGAATGGCTTGATAACTCGGCAATTAATATACAAATATCCTTCCTTACGATTTTCAAGTGCGTTAACCTATAAATTTAATAATCGACTTACAATTGAATCTGGTATTGTGTTAAGTGATTTATCCTATAACTTAAAGGACAATCGCTTAGGTTCTAAAAATGTTTTATTTAATTATTTGAATGACAATGGAAGTACTAATTTTTTTCAAGCATATGCACAATTACTAGCGAAACTAAGTTCAAAAATAAAAACAACGATTGGCGTACATCAATATAAATTTTTATTAAATGATGCAACCGCATTTGAGCCAAGATGGGCCTTAAATATTGAAAATAAATGGGGTGGTGTTTTTTCAACTGGGATTGGAGTGCATAGCAGATTGGAGCCTGTCTCCGTATATTTATTTAAAAGGTATGCAGCAAATGGTACGTTTACACAACCAAATAAAAATATAAACCCAGGTAGCGCATTTCATTATGTTGCTTCTTATGAACAAAAAATAAATGATAAAACCAAAGTGAAGCTAGAAGCCTATATTCAAAACTTAACCAGCGTCCCCATTGATACAGCATATAATAGCAGTTATTCTATTTTAAACACCAGTGGTGGTATACCAATTAATATTTTAGAAAATTCGGGGTTAGGCAAAAACAAGGGGCTGGAATTAACCATTGAAAAATTTTATTCAAAAAACTTTTACTACTTAATAACCGCTTCCTTATTTGATTCTAAATTTCAAAATAAAAATAAAATATGGCGTAATACTATTTATAATAATAGTTATGCTGGCAATGCACTCATTGGGAAGGAGTTTAAATTGAAAAAAAATAATAGTATTTCAATAAACATTCGATATTTATTAAGGGGTGGGAATTGCTACACCCCCATTAATTTAAAAGAATCTATAGCGAGGTCAACCACTATCTTAGATAATACAAAATTATTTAGCGCGCAATATCCAGACTATTGGAGAACAGATCTTTCCTTTAGCTATAAGAAAAATAAAAACAAGAGTACTTGGAGTTATGGCGCCGATATCCAAAATGTAACTGATCGAAAAAATATAGTTTATACCAATTATGATAATGCCAATAAGCGCATCAATAATAACTATGCACTCCCTCGCATACCCATCATTTTTATGCGGTGCGAATTTTAAATAATAATGCTGATTTTAAAAACTATCGGCGTCGCGGTATGCTTTAATGAGTGCTGCTTCCCCTTCAACACCTTTAATTGCATTGCCATGTTCCATTCCTAGAATGCCCTTATAGCCTTTTCCACTAATGTGTTTGAAAATATTTTTATAATTCATTTCGCCAGTACCCGGCTCGTTACGTCCAGGATTGTCTCCAATTTGGAAATAGGCAATTTCATTCCAGCACCTGTTTATGTTATTGATAATATTGCC
>JBEATG010000073.1:0-3155 GCA_041162035.1 Bacteroidota bacterium | reverse complement strand
AACCAGCAGGATCCTCCCCAGCGAAATTACAAAGGCCGCTAGTTGCCAATGGTTTGAAATTAGGCGCTTTAATCACGGAATATAAAATGGGTTGTATATAATCTTTGGATTTATCATACCACATAAAAAAATCTTTCGGCTTTAATGTGGATGAGGCTAAAACTTCATTACTAATATTTGCAAAATAATAATTACCCATAATGGTAGATTGAATATTAAATTTATTGCTTTCAATTTCATAATCGCCATTAGGCCATTCATTTAATATTGCCTTACCGCCATTTTTAACAAAAGCATTAATTTCAGATTTGTTTTTTTCATAATCCGTAGGGCCATCTACAATAACTACTTGCGCATTATTCATAACAGAAGCTATCGTATAACTAAAATCTGTGGCAATTTTATTTGCTTTACTTTGTTCTGTACCTAATACAAATAGTTGTTGTGTTGATTTTTTGATCGCAGGGAAAATTTGTAATTCAAGTGTGTTGTGCTCGATACATATTCCCTTATCATTAAATATACCTAACTTAATATTTGCGGTTGTTCTTGTTAAAACATTAGGTACGATAAACTTAATAAACCCTTGAAATTGTGGCGCATTTGATAAAATATCCGCTTTCGCTGATTGTCTGACTACCGCTTTGCCATTGATAAATACTTCGTATTGCACAGTATGATTTATTGGAATGCTATTTTGATCATTTGAAATCCAAGCCTCTAGTTTTGCAGTATCTCCAACCGTGAATGAATTTCGGTCACTCCTAATGGATGGTAATAAGGGGGCTAATGCATTACGATAACTAAAGAAGGCTTTTTTAGGTTGTCTATCCACATCCATAATTGCTTTCATCCAACCTGCAGGCCATGCATCAATGAATAAATGAACCGCTGCGGAAACATTTCGATAATCTCTTCTGAATGATTCGGTCACTAATTTCATAGCCCAGGCCTGAAAATCTTGACTTTCATTAATCCAATTTTCAAGGCCAACTTGTGTGGGATACCACATGTAATGAAATGTATTGGTTTGTGATTTTGAAATTTTATTTGCGGTCCACACCTTATTTTCAGTGTCATTTTGAGGTAGCCATGTTTTAGGATAATATTTTAACATAGTGTTAAGTGGATCCAAACCTTCAGCACCGAATTCACCACAACCATACAACCAATTGGGTTTAATCAATTGCCAGTAGCCTTTATAGAATTTACCTAAATCTAAGGCATGCCCATTGTACCAAGTGTTATAACAATGCGCATCAGGAAGTCCGGGACTAGGTGGATCGTAATCACCATCTCCTGCTTTTATAATCCTATCAGGATTAGATAATAAAACAGCTTGATCCATCGCAGCAAAAACTTTATAAATGGCCTCCGAATTATCAAAACTACGTTGCGGGCTACCTTCCGCATTAGGGAATCTTTCATTCATATAAGTAACCACTACCGTTGAAGGGTGAGATCGCACTAATCTTTCCATTTCTTCCGCTTGTTTCACTGCTTCCGTAAATTGATTCACCCTAAGTCCGCCAAATAAAGGCAGGTCAGTCTGGTTTAGCATTCCTAATTTATCACAATAATCATACACTTCCGATTGCACTGGACGTTGCGTGAATCTTAAAAAATTCATATTCGCCAGCTTCGCTAATAAAATATCATCGATGAGTTGATTCCAATTTTTATTTTTTACATCATTTTGTTCAAAGCCCATGGAGTTTGCACCCCTTAATCGAATTGGCTTTCCGTTTAAAAACATTTTTCCTTTGGGTATGTTCACCGTATCCATTTGAAAGCTTCTCATGCCAAAATTTTTGTTTACTCTATCCACTTCTCGATTATTAGCATCCGATAATTTAATTTGTAAATTATACAACCAAGGCGTATTTGTTTCCCACCATTTAAATTCAGGAATACTTATTGGAATTTTGATATAATTTACCCCATACTGCATGGGTAATGATTTAGTTTGCCAATCAGTTGGTTTGACCAAATCCCCTATTCCTGGTATATGTGTTGTACTTGCCAAATAATTTTTATTTTCAAACAGGGTTGCCTTAAAATTTTCACCATATAAAGACAAGTCAATTGAAATATTTTTTTGATTGTTTTCAGTATTGAATATTTCCAACCAAACCTCCGCCTTACTATCTTGTGTCATTGGACGAACAAAAACATCTGACACAAATAAAGTAGCCCTTGCTTCCAAATAAAAATCCTGATAAATACCCATAGCAGGGGGACAGAGGTGCCAACCTTCCACTGGTTCGTCATAACCTAAACCACCAGCAGCATAAATTTTATTTCCTACCGTATGTTCACCCTTGTCATCAACTGAACCAGTAGTAGTGGGCTCGTTGATTACTTTAACCAATAATGTGTTTTTTCCTTTATGTGCATATTTTATTACATCAAATTCAAATGGCGCAAAAAAACCTTCATGCTTTCCAACAAAAACATTATTAAAATAAACCTCCGCTTTATAATCAACCCCCTTGAAACAAGTAAATAAACTACCCAAGCTTAACATTTCGTCATTTAACAATATCTCCTTTGTATAATAAGTAACAGCGTGCCCAACAGGTGGCCCATAATGAGGCATTTTTACTTCCTGCCATTGCCCTTTACCTTCTAAAGTATTCTTAAAATTTTGTTGGTCATCGATCGTTTCAATACGCCAGTTCATTGTTTCAATTGGCATTTGACGACGTAAGGATTTTTGGACTGGAGAAAAAGATTTTAAAAAACCCTCATAGTGTTTTTTGATTGAATCTAATTCCAATTGCAGTTCCTGTTTCGTCGAGATTTGATGATTGTATTTAAATGCGTCACCTTGCATTAAACCACCAGGAAGAATTTTATTAGTTAAAACAGGCGGAGGCGGCTCAATTAATAAATCTTTTTGAAGCTCGTACTTTTGTGCACCAATTTTAGCAAACTGATCTGTTTGTGCGTTTAACGAATTAAAACTTATAAGTGATAGCACAACAAAACAAAAATTAAAAAAATAAATTCTTGATTTAACAACCTTGCAATATTTATACATATAATGTGAAATTTGTAATTCTTTAAATAAAAATAGCCAACTATTACTACTTAAATTTAAGTAAATAATAGTTGGCTATTTTAAACGATTGAACTATTTATCCTAGTATCCA
>JBEATG010000048.1:0-3327 GCA_041162035.1 Bacteroidota bacterium | reverse complement strand
AATTTTTTATAAACAGGGGATAGCTGGCTTTTAGCACCAACAGTGCTTGGTGAGCTTATTTTTCCTGCTTGTGTTACTTTTCTTATTAATTCCTCTGCTTGTCTAACGGTTAATCCTTTTTCAACTATTTCTTTGAAAAGGAAAAGTTGTTTGTCCACCTCCTTGCCAATTAAAAGTTTGGCCAAACTAATACTTAAACTACCATTACGTAAAGCAGCTTGTATATTCGGCGGTAATTCAAGTAATCTAATATAATTAGAAACCGTAGATCGGTCTTTACCCATTCTTTCTGCAACGTTCTCTTGTGTGTAGTTAAGTTCATGCATCATGCGTTGGTAGCTTAATGCAATTTCTATTTCATTAAGATCAACTCTTTGTAAGTTTTCAAGTAATGCAAGTTCTAATAGTTCTTTATCATTGCCATGTCTGATATAAGCGGGTAAGTCATTAATGCCCGCTAATTTTGCAGCGCGAAAACGACGTTCGCCAGCAATTAATTGGTATTTCCCATTGGCAAGTTGCGCTACCGTTATGGGTTGAATTAAATCATGAATTTGAATCGACTTTGCTAATTCTTGTAAAGCGGTTACATCAAAATCCTTTCTAGGATTTTTAGGATTTACTTGAATATCAGTAAGTAAAATACGATTACTTGCCACCGTTTTTTCAATGGTAGCAGCAGGAACTTTGCCAGCAGGATTTTTAAAATCTGAATCAATACTTTGCAATAAAGAGCGAAGCCCTTTTCCAATTAATTCTTTATTGGGTGTACTCTTACTCATAGTTAATCAATTATACGCTCGGCATTACTCATATTGGTCATGCCATTTTTTTGTAAAATTTCCTTGGCTAGGTTTAAATAGTTTACAGTGCCTTTACTTTCAGCATCATATAAAATAACAGGTTTGCCTACGCTTGGGGCCTCACTTAATCTTGTATTACGATGTATGATGGTTGAAAATACCATTTCGTCAAAATGCTTACGTACTTCACTGACTACTTGGTTACTTAATCTTAAACGTCCATCATACATGGTCATTAAAATACCTTCAATTTGTAATTCAGGGTTTAACCTGCTTTGCACAATTTTGATGGTATTTAAAAGTTTTCCTAATCCTTCTAATGCAAAAAATTCACATTGTACAGGAACAATCACACTATCTGCTGCGACTAATGCATTTACTGTAATTAATCCCAAGGAGGGTAAGCAATCAATGATTATGAAATCATATTGATCATTAATTTCATTGATCAAACCTTTTAAAACATTTTCTCTATTAGGTAGGTTGACTAATTCAATTTCAGCGCCCACTAAATCAATATGAGATGGAATTAAATCCAAATGAGGTATCTCTGTTTTTAATACAATATCCTTTAGAGGTGTATTATTAATCATGCCATCATATAAGCTGGTCGTGATGTTATGCAAATCAAAGCCTACCCCCGTAGTGCTATTCGCTTGTGGGTCAGCATCTATTAGCAGTGTTCTGTATTCCAAAACTGCCAAGCTAGCTGCAATATTAATGGCCGAGGTTGTTTTACCTACCCCTCCTTTTTGATTCGCAATTCCAATGATTCGAGCCATATTATAGTTATCCTTAATTTCAATCAAAAATAAGGCATAAATGGTAACTTTTTGGGATTAAATATGTTATAAATGCGGCAGTAAGGCCTAATTTTACCCATTAATTTATGCTATGAGGAATCCTGTTTTTATTTTTTTTCTATTATCTGTATTGATTCTGGTTGATTTCTATATTTTTTATGTTTTGAGGGCCGTTTTTCAGGGATTTTCGATGACGGCCAAAACAACAGCAGGGATCATTTATTGGGCCTTGTGTATGCTTAGCTTGGGGTCCTTTATACTTTTCCCCTATATCAGCAATCCTTATTTCAAGCAATACTTTTTTTCAATAGGGGTGGGTTGGGTACTCACCCAGTTTTTCATGGTTACTTTTTTTGTGATAGATGATTTGAGAAGGGGTGCATTTTGGACCATGGGCCAAATTTCATCGGCTACTGGTGCTAAGTTTATGAATACTGAAAATGGTATTCCACGTTCAACTTTTTTAAGTTGGTTGGGTGTAGGCTTGTCTTCTACTTTATTTTTTTCTTTATTGTATGGATTTGGAAATAAGTACAATTATAAGTTGATTAAAAAAAAGGTAGTCATTCCTGATTTACCCATCGCGTTTAAAGGGTTTAAAATTATACATATTAGTGACATACATAGTGGCAGCTTAAAGGAAATAGCGGCAGTGAAAAAGGGGGTGCAAATGATACAAAATCAACATCCGGATCTTGTATTATTTACGGGTGATTTGGTAAATGATCGTGCCAATGAAATGGATCCGTGGATGCCTGTTTTTGGGGAAATTAAAGCGACGCATGGCGTTTTTAGCACTCTAGGAAATCATGATTATGGAGATTATGTTAAATGGGATAGTCAAGAAAATAAAATTCAAAATTTAGAAGCCCTGAAAAAAGTGCATGCAAATATGGGTTGGCGCTTATTGATGAATGAAAATGTTAAAATTGAAAAGGCCGGTGCTGTTTTGCAATTAGTGGGAATTGAAAATTGGGGTGCTAAAGCTAGATTTCCTAAATATGGGAAAATGGAATTGGCGATGAACGGCGTGCAACCTGAATTGCCCATCATTTTAATGAGTCATGATCCGAGTCATTGGGAAGCAGAAGTCATTCCAAAATATCCTCAAATAAATTTAACCTTATCTGGTCATACGCATGGAATGCAATTTGGTTTGGAAAATCCCTATTTCAAATGGAGTCCGGTTCAATGGGTGTATAAACAATGGGCGGGATTATATGAAAAAGAGCAACAGCAATTATACGTCAATAGGGGATTTGGATTTTTAGGATATCCTGGTCGCGTGGGCATAATGCCTGAAATTACTTTGATAGAATTGATGTAATTTTGTAATGTGTTTAGCATAGATACAATGGTATTTATAGTTGCATCATCTATCAAATATAATATTATGAAAAAATTCTTCATTTCCCTTTTTGTTTTTTTAGCAGTCCAATTAAATGCGCAACAAAAGTTTGGATTGGGATTAAAAGTGGGACAGAATTTTTCAAAAGTGGATAATGTTGCAGTGGATCGTAATTCTGCCTCCTATCATGCTGGTGTTACTATGCAAATCGGCTTATCCAAAGGTTTCAGTATTGCGCCGGAAGTTTTGTTATCGCAAACCAAATTGGAAGCAAGTCCTAGTACTAGTGAACTGCTCATCAATCCAAGCTTTAAGCCTGAGACCTACCATTTAAATTATTTGACGATACCTATTTTATTACAATATAATGTTG
>JBEATG010000307.1:0-3122 GCA_041162035.1 Bacteroidota bacterium | reverse complement strand
GCGATGTAATACAAGGATGTTTGGTAATGAATGATGAAGCCTTACGCGACCAACTCTATTTTATACAAAAAAGTACAGGCGCAGTTCCGGGACCACAGGATTGCTTTTTAGTATTAAGAGGAATCAAAACCTTGCATGTGCGTATGCAAAGACATTGTGAGAATGGAGAAAAAGTAGCAGCCTATTTACGCCAACACCCGAAAGTAGCAAAGGTATACTGGTGTGGATTTTCAGACCATCCGAATCATGATATTGCAAAACGACAAATGCGTGGCTTTGGGGGCATGATGAGTTTTACTTTAAAGGACGATAGCATTGCAGCAGCAACAAAAGTACTTTCCAGCACAAAAATATTTTCATTGGCAGAAAGCTTAGGCGGTGTTGAATCCCTGATCAATCATCCAGCCAGTATGACGCACGCATCCATTCCACGTGAACAAAGAATTGCCAATGGTTTAGCAGATGGGTTAATTCGCTTAAGTGTGGGTATTGAAGATGCGGAAGATATTATTGCTGATTTAGCGCAAGCCATTGGATAAAATAATTATAGGAGCTATTTTGATTAAAAACTATTTCAATATAGCACCCATTTAGAAAAGGACAATTGAGCAAGTGAATACCCAGCAAGAAATTAAAAAAATATTAGATCAAAAAGTAAAGCAATACAATAAGATTGATTTTATAGCAAAAGATCCTATTTGCATTCCACATCAGTTTAAAAAGCAACAAGACATTGAGATAGCTGGATTTTTTGCCGCCATTTTTGCCTGGGGCAATAGAACCACCATTATCAATAAGAGCAAAGAATTATTGCAACGTATGGATAATGCACCCTACGAATTTTGTATTCACCAGCAACCCAAAGATTTAAAAAAGTTACTCGGTTTTGTACACCGCACTTTTAACGATACCGACTTATTATACTGTATTGAATTTTTTAAACAGCACTATACAAAGCAGCCTAGTTTAGAAACAGCATTTTTCACCCATCAAATAACAGGCAAGCCCATTAAAAATGTGGAAGCAGGCCTCAGCCATTTCCAGGAATATTTTTTTTCTTTGGAAGATGCACCACATCGAACAAAAAAACATATTGCCAGTCCGCTATCCGGTTCCACCTGCAAACGCCTCAACATGTATTTAAGATGGATGGTTCGACAGGACCAACAGGGGGTAGATTTTGGCATTTGGAAATCCATCCAACCCGCTGCACTCATCTGCCCTATAGATGTACACGTAGCAAGGGTATCTCGCTCCTTGGGTATTCTGCAAAGAAAACAAACTGATTGGATTGCCGCCATCGAGTTAACAGAATATTTACGAACTTTAGCGCCTAAAGATCCTGTAAAATACGACTTCGCTTTATTTAGCTTAGGCGTTATTGAAAAATTTAACTAATGGAATTATCCCTACTCACTTTAGAAACCTATTCAAAGGAAAAATTAATAGCCTATCTTAATGAGTTCATTAATAATGACTTTTCCAAAGTAGTGCAACTGCTTTACCGTATTGATGTATCCGAAGCTAAATTAAAAAAAGTATTATATGAAAACCCCAATGAGGATGCGGCACATTTGATTGCAGATTTAATTATGGAAAGAATTGCAATTGCTAAAAAGGCAAGAGCCAGTTTTTCAAAAGATGATAACAATGCAGCCAATACCGAAAATAACTATCCTATCAATCGTGATGATGAAGGTGCTGAGAGATTATAAATAGTAGTCGTTAAAGTAGAAACGTAAAAAATGTATACTAATAATTACAGATCACCTAACCGAGGGCGCATCACAATATCTTCCACCACTGCTTGTGGACTTAAATGTGCAGCTGCAAAAATCATTTTTGCTATATCCTCTGATTCCATAATTCTTTTTGGATCCACACCAGAACCCACCCAACTATTGGTATACACTGCCCCCGGGCAAACCGCGGTTACTTTTATTCCTTTGTCTTTTAATTCTAATCTTAAATTTTTTGAGAACCCCAATAAAGCAAACTTGCTAATACTATAGGAACCGCCTTGCGCATAGGCATTAAGGGAGGCAATAGAGCAAATATTAAATACATGCCCCTTACCCATTTTTAACATCGCAGGAAGCAAAGCACGCGTGGTATGGTATGCTGAATATAAATTCACCGCCATTTGTTTTTCCAATGCATCATCCGCTTCATCTTGAATATTACCGGGAGAAAAATAGCCTGCATTATTCACTAAAATACTAGGCGTGCCCTTTTCCAAACACCAATTTGCAAATTTTACACACTGCTCTTTTTGACTCAGATCCGCATCTGTAAAATGAATAATTGCATTGGGATATTTTGAAGCTAATGAATTACCTGCCGCATCCATATTCGCCTTTGTTTTACTACATAAGCATAAAGTATATCCTGCATTTGCAAATGCGGCCGCAATAGCCAAGCCTATTCCCTGTGAAGCACCTGTGATAACTACATTCATGATCAAATATGAAGTTTAAGTAACCCTTTTAATTTAATGCTTAAAGATAGGAAGCAAAATTGTATTTTAGCAATTCTTAATCACACCCTATGGCTTATAAGGATTTATTTTTTGACTTGGACCACACTTTATGGGACTTTGAATTAAACTCAAAGGAAACTATGCAGGAATTATATATTACCCATCATATAGCTGCATTAGGAATCACCGATTTTGATGCATTTTTTAATATCTATGCTGCACACAACCATCGTTTATGGGATAGGTATGCCAAAGGCTTTATCAAACAAGAGGAATTAAGGTGGAAGCGTATTTACTTAAGCTTATTAGATTTTAAAATCGCGAACGAGCAGTTGTCAAAGGATATGTCACTTGAATTTTTACAAATCTTGCCCACCAAGAAAAAACTTTTTCCGCATACCATTGAAATTTTAAATTACCTAAAGGAAAAGGACTATAAAATGCACTTGATTACAAATGGGTTTGAATCGGTGCAATTTCAAAAAATAAAGAATGCAGAGATTGCCCATTTTTTTACCGAAGTCATTACTTCAGAAACAAGTAATAGCTTGAAACCCAATAAAGAAATTTTTGAATTTGCATTAAAAAGTTCGAATGCAGCCTTATCCGAAAGTATCATGATTGGTGATAATGAAACGGCTGA
>JBEATG010000253.1:0-6029 GCA_041162035.1 Bacteroidota bacterium | reverse complement strand
TTTGGTTCTCTCGCTTTGTTTCAATTTTTCCTTGGATAAAAACAACAATCTGTAATATTTACCCTCGGCCCAATAATTTACAAAAGTATCATAATAAGGGCTACCCGGATTGCCACTTTGTCCCCCTGGATATAATCCATAGGCTTCAATTTCATCGGTCAAATGCACTACCATACGCCAACTAGGACCATGATTTTCCGTAGTTGCATTAATAATATTTACACCACCGCCAATGGGAAGATCCATTCTGCTTAACGCCGGGGTTTTTGTCAAATGCAAAACGCGTGTTGCTTTAAATAATGCCCACTCCAATTTATTTTCTTTTTCTAACGCAAGTAATTTCTGGGTTGCTTTTTCAACACCTAATGTTACCTGCGTTTTTAAATCTTCTACCTTATCTTTTGTCCTAATATCATCAGCGATACTCCAATTGGTATCCTTTAACATTTGGTCCAACAAAACATAAGCCTCTGGTTTTAATAATGGAATAGAAGAACCCCCTAATTCATCTCCCCACACTGCTTGCTCAACACTATCCCAGATTATTTTAAAACAAGTAATCCCTTTTGAGTTAACGCTATTATTTAAATCCCAATTGGTCATTTCATTCACCATTCGTTTTGCATCGCTACTCAATTGATCCACTTGGATATATTTCATTAAAGCTGGACGGGCTGTTGCAGCAAAAGCATTGTAATTATTAGTTTGTAATGCTTGCATATCCTCCGCCGTAATTTGCGACATTTTGTTTAATTGCATATTTACACTGATACCACGATACAAAGGGAATGCGGATGCAGCACCTAAGTAATAAGGGTAACTCGCATCTGTTGATTTTTGATTCGCACTACTTACAAATCCACGTTCTGGGTTTTTAATCATTGGATTTTCATTGGAGGGGATCATCCCTTGCCATTGGAAACTAGTATCCTCTCCTGGCATAATGAAATCACCTTGACGCTCCCACCTTGCAACAAAACTTCCTTGTTGTTTAATGGCAATATCTCCTGACTTCGTTGCCAATACAAAATTTTGCCCTGGACAGGTCCACAATGAAATGGCATCTAAATAATCATCATAATTTTTAGCCCTGTTTAATAAATAAAATGTTTCTACACCTGTAGATGAATTTAGCGCAGTCCATTGCACTGCTAAATTTCGTCCATTGGATTGGGTATTTTGATAATGTGCATCAAACATGGTTGGGCCCCAATGGGTCATTGCGATATTTTCAATTACATCTAAACTATCTTTCACCTTAATCACTTCTGTTCTTTTGGTGGTTGCCTTCCAAGCACCGTTAAACCAATATTCATTCTCTGTGCTATCTTTAAATTTAACTTCATAATAATCAAATACATCTCGACCTGCATTGGTGACACCCCAAGCCAAACTATCATTAAATCCTATAATCACTGCTGGAGATCCTGGGAAGCTTGCACCATAAGTACTATGTGTAGGCGTCGTGATTTGCATTTCATACCATAATGAGGGTAAGTTTAAACCCAAGTGAGGATCGCTACTTAAAATGGGTCTGCCTGATTTGGTTTTCGATCCAGCTACTGCCCAGTTGTTGGAGCCATTGTTTTTGTCTGGCGCTTCGGGCATATCAACGTTATTAAAAGCAACACTATTTACTTTATGCAAATAAGCCGAATCTGCATTCATTGGTTTCACTGGAACAATGGATGGCTTTTCATAAACAGTTCCTTTCGGAATAATTGGATCCAAAGAATCTTGTTGGTTGGAATATAATTTATCAAATAAGTCATACCCTAAATAATCCCTGGTATTGGTCATTTGTAAATCAACTGAAGCAGAGCGACCTGTTAAATCATAGGACATGAACATTAAAAAAAGATAGGTCTTTTTAGGGGTCCAATCTTCTGGCGCATAATTCATTAATTTAAATTCAAAAGGAAGATCAGCAGGATCTAGTTGTTTGATGTATGCATTTACGCCAGCGGTGTAAGCATCCACTGTGGCCTTCATGTTAGGATTCGTTTCATTTATATTGGCTTCTGTTTTTTCAGCACCATATACCATTCCTAATCTTCTAAACATTCTATCAATAGGTAATTTATCAGCTCCTGCGATTTCACTTAATCTTCCAGACGCAACGCGGGTTTCAAAATCCATTTGCCACAATCTAAATTTGGCATGCAAGTATCCTTGAACAAAATAAGCGTCTTGATCATAATCCGCATAAATATGTGGCACCAATCTATCATCCACATAAACATCCACATTCCCTTGTAATTCATTGGCTACGATGGATGCATCAAAATTGGCATCTATCTTTTCAGCATTCTTCCAAAATCCATGCTGTGGAGATAAAAAATAACCTAATCTTGGTGCTTTTGCATTTCCTATTTTAAGTTGAATATTTAAAGTAAATACCAATGCTGAGGTTACGATAGCGGACGCTATTAATGGCAATAAACGCATAACGATAATTTAGACACCTAAATTACACTTTATTTATAAGTTCGCCACTAAAAAAAGAGATGAAGTCCGTCATAGGTAAGTAAGGATATTTTGACTGAAGCACTTGTGTTTTCACCAGTGACTTTTGTAAAAACGCCTGATGTGCAATAGATGCCTTATTAAATGGCTTGTGTTGTTTGGCTAATTGTAATTCAGCCACTTCCGCCATGATTAATTGTGTATCCTCCGAAAAGTAAGTGCTAACTAATTTATCCCAAACATAATTGGTTGCTGCATAATTGGGATGTACTAAATCCTCCGCATAAAAACGATAGTCCCGCAGGTCATCAATTACATATTCATAGGCTGGAAAATACTCCACCCCTTTAAAATTGGCAATAACATCATGCACTGCATAAATAAGTACCGACTTGCTACGATTATTTTCAATCAACCCTTCTCGCAAATGACGTACGGGGCTAATTGTAAAAATGATTTGTATTTTATGATTAAAGGACTGAATTTTTGAAACAATATTTTGTAATTGCGCAGATAATTCAATCGGATCCATTAATGTTTTTTCAAACCATTGGGCTGGGGCTTTATGGTTATTAGCTACCACTAGTCCTGCGTCGTTTGGAGCAGCTTCCGTTAATCGATACAACCAAGCAGAACCTAAGGTAATAATTAATTGGTCTGCTACTTTCAAATAACTGTGCGCATCGCTGATGGAACTATTTATTTTTTCAAGTGTTGCCGAAGCAGTGATATCAGAAAAGCGGGTATGATGATGCCAACTATTAAACAAATCATTTAATTCAAATAAATCATTGGCGGAATATTGTTTGTGCTCCATATAATCCTGCAATGCCCCTATCACACTTATTGGATTAAATAAAATACCATGGGGATTTTCCTTCACCTCAAATAAATGTCTATGTAATTTTGCGCCGATGTTTTCAGTAAAACAAGAACCCATTAACATGATTTTATCTTGATAATGAATTGCCTTAGAGGACTTAGTTGCTTCTAATGTTAATTTGAATTTCATTTAAACATTCTTTGCTTCATCCCTTCATACAAAATAATACCTGCTGCTACTGACACATTAAAAGAGTCAAAATTAGTGGCCATTGGAATTTTGAAAAAATAATCCGCCGCTTTAGCTAAAAATGGCTGAACCCCTCTGCCTTCATCTCCCATAATGATACATGCAGGTATGGTCAAATCTAATTCATGTACATTTTTATCTGCGCGCATTTCACTCGTGAAAACCTGAATGCCATTTAAATGTAAAGTATCCACTGCTTTTAATAAACTACTCACCCGCACTACTTCTATATGCTCTAATGCACCTGCACTACTTTTAAATGCTTCTTCATTTAATGCACCTACGCCTTTATCTGGAATGATTAAAGCTTGCGCGCCACAACAATGTATACTTCTGGTAATGGCGCCAATATTTCGCACATCCGTAACACCATCCAACATCATAAACATCGGAGTTTCCCCTTTGGCAACTACAAAGTCAATAACTTCCTGCAAGTCCATATACTTCACCATTGAAATAAAAGCCAATACTCCTTGGTGATTCGCTTTGGTCATGCCATTCAACTTTTCAATAGGCACTAACTGAATAGGTATATTATTATCCAAAGCCGCTTTTTTTATTTCACTCAACCCTTCGCCTTGCGCATTTTTTTGGATTAATATTTTCTCAATATTGGTGCCACTTAAAAAAGATTCAAGAATGGGTTGGCGACCAATAATAAATTTTCGCTCCGTAGTTGGGACTCGTGGCGTATACTTACGTGGGCCATTAAATTTTCGGTCAGGTCTGTTATTATAATTGCGTCTTTCCTCCATGATTCAAAGTTACTCTTTTTTATTTTTAAGCAATTCCCATTTAAGAATTGCGGCTACTGATATCGAATCTGTAATCTTCCCTTCCATCACCCAATTGACTGCTTCCGAGAAGGGCATTTTAATGACTTTTAAATCCTCGGTATCCTCTGGCTCCGCTTCTCCTGCAATTAAATCCTGTGCAACATAAACAATGGCAAATTCATCAGATACGGAATTGGATACATGCATTTGTAAAATTTCAGTCCATTTACCTGCTTCAAATCCAGTCTCTTCTTTTAGCTCTCTCTTTGCTGCAGTTAACCAATCCGTTCCTTCAGGGCATCCACCTTCTGGAATTTCCCAGCTATAGGCATCTAAAACAAACCGATACTGCCCTACCAAATAAGTATTGTCATTTGCATCAATCGCTATTACGCCAATAGCAATATTTTTGAAATGCACTTTACCATAAATACTTTTGGTGCCAGCAGGTGTAATAACATCAAATTCTCTCAAACTAATCCAAGGATTATCATACACTAATTTATCTCCTATTTTTTTCCAAGGATTTTTTTGAGCTGAGTCATTTTTATTTTCCATAAAACAAAGTTTAACTTAAAATAAAAGGCCCGTCCAGAATGATCGGAACGGGCCTTTATTAAAAATCATTATATTATTTTAAACCGAAAGCTTTTTTAACTTTCGCTACATAATCTAATTTCTCCCAAGTAAACAATTCAACTTTCATTGTTTTTGTTTTACCATCTGGGCTAGTAAATGTTTTAGTCACTGTTTCGTTCTTACGACCCATATGACCATAAGCAGCAGTCTCACTATACATTGGTGTTCTTAACTTTAAACGTTGCTCGATAAAGTAAGGACGTAAATCAAATATGGATTCAACCAACTTACCTATTTGACCATCATTCATTTTTACTTTAGCAGTACCGTAAGTATTTACGTTGATGGAGGTTGGTTTCGCAACACCAATCGCGTAGGAAACTTGTACTAAAACTTCTGAAGCTACACCAGCAGCGACTAAGTTCTTAGCTATATGACGTGTTGCATATGCTGCAGAACGGTCCACCTTACTTGGATCCTTACCAGAGAAAGCACCACCACCGTGCGCACCTTTACCACCGTAAGTATCTACGATAATTTTACGACCTGTTAAACCAGTGTCACCATGTGGACCACCAATTACAAACTTGCCTGTTGGGTTAATATGATACGTAATATTGTTGTTAAACAACTTAGCGTATTTCTTATATTTTGCTTTTACTCTTGGAATTAAAATTTCAACGATATCTTTTTTGATTTTCGCTAACATCTTTCCTTCTGCATCAAAATCGTCATGTTGTGTAGATACAACGATTGCATCGATACGCACTGGTTCGTTTTTATCGTTGTACTCTAAAGTAACCTGAGATTTTGCATCTGGACGTAAATATTTAATTGCTTTGTTTTCTCTTCTCAATGCAGCTAATTCAATTAAAATTTTGTGCGCTAAATCCAAAGCCAATGGCATATAATCTTCTGTTTCGTTGCTTGCATAACCAAACATCATCCCTTGGTCACCAGCACCTTGCTCTTCTTTTTTCTTTCTGTCCACCCCTTGATTGATATCTGCAGATTGCTCGTGGATGGCACTTAACACACCACAGCTATCCGCTTCAAACATATATTCACTCTTAGTGTAACCAATTTTCTTGATCACATTACGTGCAATGGTTTGAACGTCTAAATATGCTTTAGAT
>JBEATG010000177.1:0-2879 GCA_041162035.1 Bacteroidota bacterium | reverse complement strand
GTTTAAACACATTTAATTCAAAGTGGCCCATGGATCCGCCTATATTAATGGCAACATCGTTACCCATTACTTGTGCAGCAATCATGGTCAATGCTTCAGATTGGGTAGGATTTACTTTGCCTGGCATGATGGAAGATCCTGGTTCATTATCAGGAATAAATAATTCACCTATTCCGCTTCTTGGTCCTGAAGAAAGCATACGAACATCGTTCGCAATTTTCATTAAGCTTACCGCTACTGTTTTTAAAGCGCCATGTGATTCTACAATCGCATCATGTGCCGCGAGTGCTTCGAATTTATTTTCAGCAGTTATAAATGGCAGGCCTGTTAATTGAGCAATATGCTTTGCAACATTTTCTGAATAACCTTTGGGTGTATTGATTCCTGTTCCAACGGCGGTGCCCCCTAATGCTAATTCACTTAAGTGGGCTAAAGTATTTTCAATTGCTTTTAAACCATGCTTTAATTGGCTTGCGTATCCGCTAATTTCTTGCCCTAAGGTAAGTGGGGTGGCATCCATAAAATGGGTGCGACCAATTTTTACAATATGCATAAATTCGGCACTCTTCGCATCCAATGTATTTTTTAAAGTAGTAATACCTGGAATGGTAGTTTCTTTTAAAATTTGGTAGGCAGCAATATGCATTGCTGTTGGAAAAGTATCGTTAGAAGATTGTGACTTATTTACATCGTCATTCGGGTGTAAAAATTTATCATGATCTAATAAACTGCCCCCTTTGATTACATGCGCACGATAGGCAATTACCTCATTCACGTTCATGTTGCTTTGGGTACCACTACCTGTTTGCCACACGACTAATGGAAATTGGTCATCTAATTGACCTGCTAATATTTCATCACATACTTGTCCAATTAAATCACATTTTTCTTTTGGTAAAACACCCGCATCACAATTGGTTAAAGCTGCTGCTTTTTTTAAATAAGCAAATGCGCGAATAATTTCTTTCGGCATTTTATTAATGTCTTGCGCTATTTTGAAATTTTCAATACTTCTTTGTGTTTGCGCACCCCAGTAAACATGGGAAGGTACTTTTACTTCACCCATTGTATCTTTCTCGATTCTGTATTCCATATCGTAAATTTTGATACTACAAAGGTACTACAGCAATGATAAAATTGTGTCAGTTGGGTGTATTAAATTCGAATAAAAAAGGCATTAGTGCCCTTTGAAAACAGGTTTCCTTTTATCAATAAACGCTTGAATTCCTTCCTTGCAATCATCGGTAACAAAGCATTCCCCAAATAATTCGGCTTCCACATTATAACCATTTACTTGTTCATCCCATACCGCATTGATGGCCTTAATAGAGTTGCCAACAGCAATGGGAGATTTTTGATGACATACCCTTAAAATAGAAAAGGCCTTGTCCAATAATTCGCTTTGCGGAACCACATAGTTGGCTAAGCCGTAATTCATGGCTTGTGTCGCATTAATGGTTTTACCCGTAATGATTAATTCCATAGCTCTGCCTTTGCCTACTCTTTGGGTTAACCTTTGTGAACCACCATAGCCGACCATAATACCTAGGTTTACTTCTGGCTGTCCAAAAGTGGCACTTTCAGAGGCAATCACAAAGTGACAACTCATGGCTAATTCGCATCCACCACCCAATGCAAATCCGTTAACACACGCAACAACAGGTTTAGGACAATGCTCGATTTTTGAGAATACGGCTTGTCCTCTTTTTGCAACAGCCACTGCTTGCTCTTTTGTTAAGGATTCAAATTCTTTTATGTCTGCGCCAGCTACAAAGCTTTTAAGTCCTGCACCTGTGATGACGACACTTTTGATTTCTGGGAACTTGTATACGCGATCCATCACAGCATCCAAATCATCGATGACTTGTTTGTTCAACGCATTTAAAACGTCTGGGCGGTTAATGGTGATAATTAAGGTGTGGTCTTCTAATTTTGTAAACAAAGTTTGGAACGACATAATAAAAAATTTAATTTTTATTGCACCTTATTTTTTGTGTTTCGCCACCCATTCTCGAATATAGGTTGCGATATCAGTGGTATTAGTGCCAGGTGCAAATAAGGTACCAATACCCATCTCTCTTAAAACAATACTATCTTGTTCAGGTATAATTCCACCACCTGTTAGTAAAACATTTGTCAATCCTTTTTCCTGCATTAATTTATACACTTTTGGAAAAACGGTCATGTGTGCTCCGGATAAAATGCTAATGCCAATTGCGTCTACATCTTCCTGTAAGGCAGCTTGTACCACCATTTCAGGACTTTGGCGTAGGCCAGTATAAATAACTTCCATCCCAGCATCTCTTAAAGCGGTTGCAATAATTTTGGCGCCACGGTCATGTCCGTCTAATCCAACTTTGGCAACTAATACTCTTATTGGTTTCACATTACTCATGTTAAGTGTTAATACAATTTACATTATTTATTGGAAAGTAATTTCAAACTGTACTCGATTCTTTCTTTCGCGTCTTTTAATTCAATAGCTTGAATGATTTCAAAAACACCTGGTCCAAATTTGCCACCCACTAACATGATTCTAAATGGCAACATAAGGTCACCTGGTTTTATTTCATGTGTTGCGGCTAGGGCTTTAAAATGTATTTCAAGATCAGCAGCTATTGGTTGGGGATCTCCTTTGCTCATCATTTCTTCATAAGCTGCAGACAAAGTGGTAAAGAAGGCTTGTTTCTTCTCCTCCCATTTTGGTAAAATGGAAGCAGTATCAATTTCAGTAGGTGCTTTGAAAAAGAAACTGCCTTGTGCAATGAAATCGGTTAGTAAATGACATCTGTCTTTTATAAGTCCAATAACTTTTACCAAATAGGCGGGCTCGTGAACTTCAATTTGTGCATCATCGTAAAATGGTTTTACTAATGAAG
>JBEATG010000127.1:0-6382 GCA_041162035.1 Bacteroidota bacterium | reverse complement strand
GGTATTATTAGCAATATTTTTATCAGTAAGATATTTCATGATATCACCTAAGCTTTTATCCATGGAAGCAACCATACTTGCATATTTTGCATTCGCAGTATCTAAGCCTTCGTCCAAATAGGATTGATAAAATCGAACATCGGGTTGAATTGGAACATGCACTGTATAATGTGCCATGTTTAAATAAAATGGCATTTTTAATCGAATGGGTTCTTCTAAACTTTTAATTGCTTCTAGCGTCATTGCTTCAGTTAAATTAGTATCAGATCCATGATAATTCATTAAATCCGGTACAGACTGATAGGTTGATTTCCCTAGAATATTACCATAATTATCTTTGCCATAATAGCTTTGTGGATGTCCTGCTGCATGTCCCGAAATATTGACCATAAAGCCCAAATTTAATGGGTTTGACATCGGTGTACCTGCTGAGCCCCAATGCGCTTTGCCAACATGTATCGTGTAATATCCGGCTTGTTTTAAAATTTGAGGATAGGTGGTGATACTATTAATTTCAACACCATTTATTTTCCATGGAGCAGGATTAAACTGCGCATCTTTTGCATCAGTGGTATTATTTTTTACGGGAGATGTCCAATTGGTAACGCCATGATGTGTCACATTCATTCCAGTTAATATGCTTGTTCGGGTAGGGGTGCAAACTGAATTTGCATAAGCATTGGTGAACTTAACTCCCTGTTTCGCTAACAAAGCAAGATTCGGTGTTTTGAATTGTTTATTTAATAATCCAGCACTATCACCAAATGGCACTGAACTATCCATCCATCCCATATCATCAATCAAGAATAAAATAATATTAGGCCTCTTTTGATTTTGTGCATTTAAATGCATTGTATTAAAAAGGAGTAGGAGAAATGGGATAATTTTTTTTAGCATAGCAATTGGAAACAATTTTAATTTTAGTTTACTTACTTCTTTGTAATTGTATTCGAGCTTAATAAAACATTTCTAGGATCCACTTCCACATTTTCTGGAATCCCCTTTACATTAAATGATTGACTTAATTCCTTTTTATTCAAATTCATCTTTAATAAAAGTGGTGTTTTATTGTCTTTAGTATAATAGCCAATCTCGATAGGTAAGTCAAAATTAAAATCGTTAAGCTGCGTTTGTGTTAAATTAATATTGACTTTTTTGCTTTTAGCATCGTAACTCCATGTCGCATCAATTTTTGGATTCACTGGCTGGTATAACCATTGCTTAAAAAATATTTTTAAATCCAAACCGGAAGCTTTTTCCATTTCTAATCTAAAGTCATCCGTGGTAGCATTGGCATTATAAAACTTTTTATAATAAGATTGAATTCCTTTTTTGAAATTTTGTTCCCCCATTTTATCTCTCAACATATGTAAAACCCAAGCGCCCTTTTGGTAGGTTAATCCAGTTGTTACAGCCTCTTTTTCAGCTGTTCTAGGGGCTATAATACTAAAGTCAGGCATTTTTACAGTCATATCAAGAACTGCTTTTTTTGCCTTTATGATTCTTTTATTATATTCATCTTGACCATATTCATTTTCATAATACAGTAAGGTGAAAAAAGTAGCAAATCCTTCACTCAACCATGCGTCATCCCAGGTGGTTTCCGTCACTGCATTACCAAACCATTGATGTGCAATCTCATGAACAACAATATTTCTTGTACGTTCATCACCCTTGCCATTCACTAAGTCCTCTCCATAAAATATTGCAGAGGAAGTCTCCATTCCGCCATTCACACTAGGTGTTTGAATATTGGCTAATTTTTCATAGGCGTATGGGCCTACATACTTGGTATAAAATGCCAAAACCTTTTTTGTAGGCTCTTTAAAATCATAAAATCCAGCTGCTCTGTTTTTTGCATAGACCCAAGTTTGAATCGATTTTCCTTCAAAATCATCCACATATTGTACTGCAAAATCAGCCACGCCTAATACAAATAACCAAGAAGATACAGGAACAGATTGCTTCCAATGCGTAAGCATTGTATTATTTCCTAATGATGACTCTTCTAACAATAAACCATTTGAAACAACTTTATAATGGGCCGGAGCTGTTACAATAAATTCTGAAGTTGCTTTATCATTGGGATGGTCAACAATGGGTAACCAATGTCTGCCCCGATTTGGCCAGTTCTCATTAAAAAAACTTCGATCGCCAAATTTAGTTGCACCAATTCTTAATCCATCAAAAGGAATGCCATGGTATTTGATAGTAAAAGTGATGGTTTCATTGGCAACTGAATTTTTAGGAAGAGAAATGATTAATGCATCATTTTCATGCGTAAAGTTTACTGCAGTATTAGCAATACTAACACCCTCTACCACCATTCCTTTATCTTTCTTTTCAGTTGATTTATTGATTAAGTCTAACCGAAAATTTTGCATACCTGCTAGCTTAAAATTAACAGTAACCTGGGTAGTTCCAATAATCTCATCATTACTGTCCGTTAAGCGTAATTGAAAAACATAGTGTTTGATGTCTATATTTTTATTAATCGGGTAGTTGTCTGCTTTGGCTAGTATAGGAATTAGCAATAGTGTCGTCGCAAAAAAATTGAATAGCTGTTTCATTATTGAATTGTTATTTTTTTCAAGTAATTACCTTTAGCATCCACCTGCGGTGGGGTAGCGCTATTTACAATGATTCCCTCTTTTGTAATCATTGTTCGAACCGTTTTACCATTGGTCATGATGTCAAAAGGTAAATCCATAAAGAAATTATTTACTTTAATTTGGAATTTTTGGAATCCTACTTCCTTAATGGTAATATCCAATACTTTGGTTGTTCTCAAATAAAAATCAAAAAAGGGTTTTAAATTTTTATTAGTTGCATTGCTAAATAATTGTTCAACATCATTAGTAGTTACAAAATTGTCATAAGTGTATTTTGTATCTGTCGCTAACTTTTTTAATGTAGGGAAAAATACATCATCCCCAATTACATAGCGCAAACTATGCATGAAAAAAGAACCCTTTCCATAAATGTCTCCGCCAGAATATACTAATTCTTCAGTTGCTTCATCAACGTCAGGAACAATTGGCATTCTATTTCTTGAATTTTTACGATGTCCAGCAATAATTTCATCGTAAGCTGCTTCGCCGCCAATTTCCAACATAGTTAATGCTTCTGCATAGGTTCCAATTCCTTCCTGTATCCACATATGTCCCCAATCCTTGTTCGTTACTTTATTTGCCCACCACTCATGTGCGTATTCGTGTAATAAGTTTGCAGAGTATTCTTGTCCATTAATTGTTTTATAGATAAACTTATTATCAAAAGTGATCATAGTTTGATGTTCCATTCCTGAATTAGGTACTTCTGCAATCCCTATTTTTTCTTTTGCCCATGGGTATTCCCCAAAATATTTCTCTAAAATTTTACTATCTCTTTTTCTAGTTTCAATCACTTTTTTCGCATGCATCGTATCTTCTTCTAAAACATAATATTCAATAGGTACTTTAGTTCCCAAAACAGTAGTGTACTCATCTTTAACTACTTTGTATTTGCCAATATTGAATAAAATACAATAATTACTAATGGTGTAATTGGTTTTCCAATGATAGGTTGATTTGTTCTTTTTTGTCGTTACGCCCATTAATAATCCTGGGCCTGCCACCATTAAATTTGATGGGATCGTGATTTTCAAATCAGCCCCTTCATTAGGCTCATCACTAGGATGATCTTTACATGGGTAATACATTTTTCCACCTTCGCCTTGAATATTGATGGACATCCAATCATTGCCATTTTTATCTTTTGCCCATGTAAAACCGCCATCCCAAGGGGGTTTAATAGCAACAGGAGGTATGCCATTATATTCAACTAATACTTTTTGATTGCCGACTTCAAAACCAGTGGCATTCGTAATAAATATTTTATCATCATGTTGGTAAAAGGAAGCAGGTTTATTATTCACTTTTACTTTTGTAACCGTATATAAATGAATTAAGTCGAGCAAAATAGTATCCGTTTTTTTAGACAGATTTAAACTCACTTCTGTAGCGCCGTTGATGGATTTTTTTACCATGTCCACTTCTAATGCAATGGTATAATGCCTAATATCCATAATTGCTTGCTGTGGAATAAGTTTCCCCCCGGAAGTAAGGTATAAAATATCCCTACTATTTATGTTGTCGTCGTTTTGACTAAATAAAAAAGTGCTTTGTAATAATAAAATAAAAAGTGGTGCACTTTTTATTATTCGGATTAACAGCGAATTTCCAGTTTTAGTGTTCTTCATTTTGTACTTTTTGGTTTATTTATTAGTGACTCAGTGAGTATACCAACATTTAAATATAATTTTTTTAAAGCAATCATATACCACAAGTATGAAATATTTATAAAATATTGAATTTCAGTAAATTGCGTCTTGATGCATGTCAAATAACCAATTATTTAATGAATTAAGCGCTTTTAATAAGCTACCTTCGTGCCACATTTAAGCGCCATGACATTTCAAGATTTAAACCTAAATACCCCTTTATTGAGATCCTTGGAGGAATTAGGCTTTTCAACGCCCACCACTATTCAACATCGTGTTTTTCCCATAGTGATGTCCGGGGCAGATGTTTGTGGTATTGCGCAAACAGGTACCGGAAAAACATTTGGCTATTTACTTCCTTGTTTAAGACAATGGAAATATGACAAAAATAAAGATCCCCAAATTTTAATCATCGTTCCAACACGTGAATTAGTAGTTCAAGTGGTGGAGTCAGTTAAAAAATTAACTACTTACATGAGTGTAGTTACCGTAGGTGTTTTTGGAGGCGTGAATATTAATACCCAACAAATAGAAGTTGAAAAAGGGGTGGATGTATTAGTGGCTACCCCAGGAAGATTATTTGATTTAATCATGAATGGGGCGTTTAAAACTAAAATGATTAAAAAATTAGTAATTGATGAAATGGATGAAATGTTGAATTTGGGTTTTAGAAAACAAATTACCAATATCTTAGAGCTATTACCTAAGAAAAGACAAAACTTACTTTTTTCAGCAACCATCACCGATGATGTTGAAAAATTAATGTATGATTACTTTAATGCACCCATCACCGTTGAAGCGGCTCCAACAGGTACGCCTTTAGAAAATATTATTCAGACTGCTTATCATGTTCCTAATTTTAATACCAAAGTAAATTTATTAAATCTGCTTTTGTCTACCAATGAGGCAATGACCAAAGTATTAATTTTTGCTGCCACCAAAGCATTGGCGGATCAGTTATTTGAACAACTTGAAATTAAGTTTCCTGAAATAGTAGGGGTCATCCATTCCAATAAAGATCAAAATTATCGTTTCAATACTGTCAAACAATTTAAAGCTGGGGTTTTTAAATATATCATTGCAACGGATGTAATGGCTAGGGGTATTGATGTTGCGGAAGTAACCCATGTAATTAATTTTGACACACCTGATGTACCGGAAAATTATATACACCGTATTGGCCGAACTGGACGTGCAGATAAAAAAGGAATAGCGATAACATTTATTACAGAGAAGGAAAAGGTTTTACAAAAGGGTATTGAAACCCTTATGAAACAAGATATCCCATTGTTGTCATTACCTGAAGATCTTGAAATTTCAGCTATCTTAACCGAAGATGAAAAGCCTAAGATTCGTATGAAGATTATACAAATTAAGGTTCCAAAAAAAGAAGAATCAGGGCCTGCGTTTCATGAAAAGTCTGCCAAAAATAGCAAAGTGAATAAAAGAAAGAATCACAAGGAAGATATGCAAAAAAAATACGGCAAGCCTAAAACTAGAGGGGCTAAAAAATAAAAGCACCCCAATTGAGGTGCTTTATATATTTACTTTGGTAAAAGTTGAACTAAAATCTTTCTAATTTAGAAAAGAAGAAATTGCCTTCAATTTGTGCATTTTCATCACTATCACTTCCGTGAACAGCGTTTTCGCCGATAGACGCAGCGAAATTCTTACGGATGGAACCTTCTGCAGCTTGTGCAGGATTGGTAGCTCCAATTAATGTTCTAAAATCAGCTACAGCATTGTCTTTCTCAAGAATCGCCGCTACAATTGGGCCACTGCTCATAAAATCAACTAATTCACCATAAAAGGGACGCTCTTTATGAACCTCGTAAAATTGACCGGCTTGTGCTGGCGTTAAATTTATCCACTTCATTGCCTTCACCTTGAATCCGGCTTTGATAATTTGATCTAAGATTGCCCCTGTGTAACCTTTTGACGTTGCATCAGGTTTAATCATTGTAAATGTGCTGTTACTCATATATATTTTATTGAAAGTTTTTAATTGAAGGCGCAAATTTAATGAAAAACATCTGATTTATGTTAAATTTGTCCACTTATGCAAGCAATTGAACAATTTTACCCAATGCTGAATCAACCTTTTAAGGCTGTAATCACTGC
>JBEATG010000095.1:0-4295 GCA_041162035.1 Bacteroidota bacterium | reverse complement strand
GTCATGCCTCGAATGGTTTGCTCGCGTGTTAATGCATTTTCCATTTGAAAGCCCCCTGCAGGAAATCCTTTACTATCCTTTCTTGCCACTGCTGCTAAAAATGTTTTAAATGGATTAATTTCTTCTACAGGAAAATCTGTTCCTAGTGGAAGCCACCCATTCTCATCTAACAATTGTTTGAAAGCATAGCCTCCTTTTAATCTTTCTGCACCCAATCGATCACCCGCCCAATACATATCACTAGTGCCATGCGTAGGTTGCACCGAAGGCACAATGCTATTGTCTCCAAACAAATGGAAATCGGCAGGATTGATAATTTGCGCATGTTCAATTCTCCAACGCTTATCATTCTTTCCTTTTAAATATTTCGCATATACATTTAATATGGTACGGTTCGCGCTATCCCCAATGGCATGGGTACACATTTGAAAATCGGTGTTGATTAATTTTGCAGCTATTGAATCAAAATGCGCTTGACTACTTAATAAAAAGCCCGACCAGCCTGGTTTATCTGTATAGTGTTGCAATAAGCAAGCACCCCTACTTCCGAGTGCCCCATCACTATATACTTTTATTCCTTTCACTGATAAACGATCGGTAACATACCCGCCTTCTGTAAAATATTTTGAAGTATAGGATTCCGGCTTATCACTCAGCATCACATACAAACGCATTTTTAAATCATTGCTTTTTTGCAAAGCATCTACTTGATCAATATCAGAAGGACTTAAACCACAATCTGTAATGGTCGTTAATCCTGTTGCAAAGCAATTTTGCTGCGCACTGATTAACCAATTTTTATAATCCTCGGTTGTTGCAGCGGGCATCATTTTATCAACCACGCCTACTGCATTATCTACAAGCAATCCGGTCAATTTTCCATCTTGCATTAAAAACTGTCCGCCTTCCATAGATTGACCTGGCTTTACCCCTGCCAACTGTAATGCAAAATTATTGGCAATACCCGCATGCCCATCAACTCTTTCTAATAGAACTGGCCTATCCGGAAATAACTCATTTAACAGTGCATTGGTAGGAAATTGTTTGCCCGGAAAACGATTCTGATCCCATCCTCTTCCTTTAATCCAACCAGTTCCTGGATGCTTCGCTGCAAAATCTTTCACTCTTGCGATAGCTTCGTCCCAAGTGGGCACGAACATTAAATCTACGGTATATAGGGATTGGCCATATCCTAAGAAATGTGCATGCGCATCTATAAAACCCGGGTAAACACTTGCGCCATTCGCATTTACAACGCTGTCCGATTTGTATTCTTTTAAGATATCATCATTATTACCAATGGCAACAATTTTACCATCCTGAATGGCCATTGCTTCTGCAACACTAAATTCATTGTTCACTGTAAAAATTTGTGCATGATGTACAATCAAATCCACTCTTTGATTAATACAAGAAGGGAACAAAAATAAAATGGCAATCGCTAGTAAATTTCGCATAGTGATAGTTTGAAAAATAAAAATAACTAAAATTAAAGGAAGAAACGGATAAAATAGGATAAACAAAGTACTTGGCAAATAGGAGCACAGGCGCTACGCCTAAAATTCAATAAATAATTAATTCAACAGCTCACAAGGCTTTAAACCAGTATGTTTTTTGAAGGCTGCAGAAAAGTGAGAGATGGATGAATAGCCCAATAATGCGGACACATCCGTGACACTTAATGATTTTTCATACAACAAATACTTTGCGTGTTCCATTCTTTGTTGTTGGTAAAAATCAAATATCGTAGTGCCAAAAACTTCTTTGAACCCCTTCTTTAAATAGCACTCATTCATCGCTACCTTACGGCTTAATTCCTTAATGGTAATAGGATCTCCAATATGTTGTAATAAAAATTCACGTGCTTGATATATGCTTTCCGTGCCACGCTCATCCGCTAAAAATTTACAAGAAAACACAGCGTCTTTTTCATCTACCACATGCTCCAAACTGTACACCAATAATTCATGCACTTTTGCATTTACAAAAATATTTTCGAGCGACCCTGTGTAACTATGATTTAACAAAGCATCTAAAGTGGCACGCTTTTTTAAACTCAATTGAAATGTCTTAGAAAAATTATCAGGATATTTAAAAGCCAATAAATCATCTTTTTTATTATTCAATTTTACATGATGCACAAACTGATGTAAAAAAGTGGAAGTAAAATGAAATGAAAAAACGTCAATGGTACGCAAAGGACCTGAACAATCAGTAGTCGGTAATTGATTACAAGTCCCGCATAGTTTATTATCACAATATCTGTTGCCTGAAATGCAAAACCGCAATTCTAAGTAATTTTCCTTGGGTGCACTTGCATTATAGTGATAAACAAACATCCCCGTATCCTCGGCTGCCCAGCTATCCTGCACTGCATAACGGCGAATATGGTACTGCGTGGAACCAGGTATACGCTGCTCCTTGGAATATAACAAGGCCATCCCATCAAATCCATGAGGAGCATTTACTTGTTTTAATATTTCCTGGGCTACTGTCATAAAAGCAAAATTAAGACATAAAAAGTAAAGCAACTATTGAAGCCCAAAATCTGACGCAAAAATGACTCAAAAAAGGACCCTTTTTTAGGCTAAAAAACTATGCACAAAATGGCAAAAATGGGGATAACTAAATCGGGTCTAAAACAGGCTTTAAACCCTTAATTTTCTTAAGTTTGTATGCATTCGGAATGCCTATAAAAACAAAATAATTTTACCCATTTTATGTCAGAAGATTTACAGTCAAGCGAATCAGCCGAAAATAAAAATTACGGTGCCGATAGTATCCAGGTTTTAGAGGGATTGGAAGCCGTTCGAAAAAGACCCGCTATGTATATTGGCGATGTGGGCTCAAAAGGCTTACACCACCTTGTATATGAGGTAGTTGACAACTCCATTGATGAGGCATTGGCAGGCTATTGCTCTCATATTGAGGTTGCCATTCATGAGGATAATTCCATCAGTGTGCAGGATAATGGTCGTGGTATTCCTACAGCCATGCATACCAAGGAGAAACGTTCTGCATTGGAAGTGGTGATGACCGTGTTACATGCTGGAGGTAAATTTGATAAAAATACCTACAAAGTGTCAGGCGGATTGCATGGCGTGGGGGTGAGTTGTGTAAATGCACTTAGTAAAAAATTGTTGGTAACCGTTGAAAGAGAAGGTAAAATATTTGAACAAGAGTATGCTATTGGCGCCCCGCAATATGCAGTTAGGGAAATAGGTATCAGTGAAAAAACCGGAACCCGCGTTCATTTTTGGCCTGACTTAACCATCTTTCAAGAATCCGTTTATAAAAGAGAAATTTTAGAAGGTCGTTTACGTGAACTATCTTATTTAAATAAAAGAATCAACATTACAATAACAGACCACAGAGAATTAGATGAGGCTGGAGTGGCTTATAAAAATAATTTTTATAGCGAAGGTGGTATTGTTGAGTTTGTGCAAATGTTAGATAAGAATGGTAATCGTAATCCGATCATTGCACAACCTTTGTATGTGGAAGGTTTGGATGAAGCGTCCAATGTTATGGTCGAAGTTGCATTAACTTACAATGACGATTTTAAAGAGAATATATTTTCTTATGTAAATAATATTAATACGATTGAGGGTGGAACGCACGTGACAGGATTTAGAACTGCACTGACCCGCGTATTCAAAAGTTACGGTGATAAAGAAGGTTTGTTTGAAAGAGCAAAAGTAACGGTGGAAGGAGATGATTTCAGAGAAGGCTTAAGTGCAATTATTTCTGTTAAAGTGCCTGAACCTCAATTTGAAGGTCAAACAAAAACCAAATTAGGAAATAGTGAAGTGAGTGGTGTGGTTCAAACTACCGTTTCTAGGGTATTAGAAGCTTATTTAGAAGAAAATCCGAAAGAAGCGAAGTATGTAATCTCAAAAATAATTTTAGCGGCCCAAGCCCGTGTTGCAGCTAAAAAAGCAAGAGACATGGTGCAACGCAAAACGGTACTTACGGGTGGCGGTCTTCCAGGAAAGTTGGCGGATTGTTCAGATAGGGATCCAGAAAGATGTGAGCTTTACTTAGTCGAAGGAGATTCGGCGGGTGGTACTGCAAAACAAGGTCGTGATCGTGGCTATCAAGCCATTTTACCATTACGTGGTAAAATTTTGAACGTTGAAAAAGCAATGGAACATAAAATTTACGAGAATGAAGAGATTCGTAATATGTATACTGCACTTGGTGTAACCGTTGGTACTGCTGAAGATCCAAAGGCCTTAAATATTGCAAAACTTCGTTATCATAAATTAATTATTATGACCGATGCCGATGTGGAT
>JBEATG010000079.1:0-10808 GCA_041162035.1 Bacteroidota bacterium | reverse complement strand
AATTAAAATAGTGTGTTATAAATATTATTCTGCTTCATACCAACCGTGTTGGTCGCGCACTTTAATCATAGATGCTAATATATCATTCCATGTTTGTTGTTGGGTCATTACTTCATTCGGGAACATACAACCATCCCAACAAATATGTTTAAATGCTTTGGTTAATGCGCCATCCTCGTTGCGTAACCAAAATCCTGCATGCTTTGCAATATCTAATTTACCATTTGGATCGAGGGCTTGACAGTGACGACCTGTTTTATCGTGCGCACCAGTGCCATGAACGGTTCCATCATTTTGTGCAACATGGAAATCGAGTGTCCATGGGCGCAATGCTTCCGTTAATTTTTTTAATCCTGCATCTAAGGTTGCTTGATCATTCCAATCAAAATTTTCTGGTAAGATGCGATCCTGTGGACTATTGTATCCTAATAAATATAAAAGCGTGTGTGCCATATCCGCTTGGAATCCAATGTTTGGACGATCTACTGATTCTAATGTTTCAATCATTGCGGTCCAGCTATGCATACCACCCCAACAAATTTCTCCTTCTGCTGCTAATTTTTCTCCAAAATCTGCGGCCACATCACAAGCTTCTCTAAAAGTTGCTGCGATTAATTTTGTGTTATTCACCGGATCAGCACTCCAAGCTTCTGGCTTACTCGCTGAATCAATTCTTATAATACCACTTGGCCTTACGCCATACTCTTTAAGTTTTTGACCAAAGCGACATGATCTTTTCACCATATCCACAAATACAGCACGATCTTCTTTGGATCCCATGGCTGGTCCACCCCAAATAGGCGCTACCAAGCTTCCTACATTTAAATTTAATTTAGAAACCTTTTCTGCAAATCTTTTAATGCCATCATCTGATTCATCAATATTAAAATGTGGTTCAAAAAGTCCTAGGTCAATGCCATCAAATTTTACGCCATCTACTTCAGCGTTCACGGTTAAGTCCAATAAAGTATCTAAACTAATTGGGGGTTCAGAATCGGGGCCCTTGCCTACAATACCCGGCCATGTTGCGTTGTGTAATTTTGGATAATTGTTTTTCATATTGTTTCTTTTAAATGTTTTTTAATAAATGCTAATCCGTTTTCAGCAATATCCCAAGGGGATGAATATTCTCGCCATACATTAATGGCATTCGCAAAGTCTGGATCATTGCGTGAAAAAGCTTCAATAGTAAACCAGCCGTTATATTGAATGGATTTTAATGTTGAAAAAATATCATCCCATTGTACATGACCATCGCCTGGTGTACCACGATCATTTTCGCTGATGTGTACATGTGCTAACACTGGTCCTATAGTTTGTAATGCTACACCATTTTTTTTCTCTTCTATATTTGCGTGATGCGTATCATACATTGCTTGCACATTTGGATGATCCGATAATGCAACTAATGTTTTTAATTGATCCATCGTATTACATAAATAACACTCGAAACGGTTAAGTGCTTCTACCGCTAATGTAATACCCGCCTGCTTTGCGTGTTCACCTGCTGCGTGCAAAACTTCGGCACATAATGCATATTCAATTTGTTGGGGAGGTTGTTTTGTAAAAACACCATGCGCGGAATGAAAAGGACCACATAATATTTTTGCGTTCATATCATTCGCGCGGTCAATACCCCATTTGATTCTGTCCAATGCTTTCGCGCGCACAGCAGGAGACGGATCCACTGGATTCTCATCTTTACCTACCACAAAAACGCTCACGGTTTCAAGACCAATATTTTTTGCATATGCGCCTAGACGACTATACGCTTTTTCGTCAGGTGATCCCACCAAACACTCAACACCATCGTAACCAATTTTTTTTAATCGATCCAGAATTGGAAACAAGTCGTCTGAAACCGAAGCAGACCATGCAAGCGTATTAAATCCAATTTTATTCATGCTATACTTTTATTTTATGGTAGAGGATACAATACCACGATAAGGAACATTTATATTTATTTTTCCAGCCCAATTTTTAGGAATCTTTTTTCCGGCAACCCAATGCATTGCGTTAATCACCAAATGTTGAAACGGCTCTTGATCAAAATCTTCAGGATGTCCCATCGTGGTAAAGAAAAACTTTGCACCATAACTATTTATACCCGTCCAGCTTACTGGATTATCATACGCCTTTTTATCAGCAGGGTTGATGGAATGTCCATTCATTAATAACACAGATCCTTTAATAGGGTAGCTAGGTAATACTTGATACAACCATGATCTTACATGAAAGTTATCACCAACGCCAGTTAATAATTCATTATTGGCTTCGCTCTTAATTATGTTTACATCGGTAGATGATTCGTGGCCATAATGCGTATGTTTTGCAACACCGCCCCAGCCTGGAGGGGAATTAAATGCGATTTCACCAAAGGCGTTCCACTTTTGTAATGGGTGTCCCTTAGGATAATTAAACGCATGTGTGGTGGTTCTAAAACCAAGAAGTGGCTTTCCTGTTTTTAAATAATCTTCAATAAATTGAATTTGATCTGCAGGAAGCCTGCGCCAGCGAAGAAAAAAAACTGCGACGTCTGCTTCCTTAAGTGCCTCTAATCCTGGAATGTTTTCTTCGGCATTTTGGTCTGGAAATGACTTTAATATTTTTGTTCTGAAACCATAATTTTTTTCTAGCTCTGCTGCAATGATGGGTAGGGTTGACTCTCCGCCATATTCATGATCGCCTGCAACAAATACCACCAATGGTTTTTTATTTGTTTTATTTTTTGAAGATTGGCTAAAACCAACAGTGGCTAATAATATAAATAGCAAACAAAAATAGCCTTGCTTTATTGTGTGAAGTTTTTTCATATAAAAATTAATGTTGGTTTAAAAATAAAATGTTTGGTTTTATTGTTCCATTGGGTGTAATAATAATAATTCATCGGGTGAATAAAATCCTACTTTATTTTTTATTTCTTCACGCACTCTTTTTACTGTTTTTTCGTCCACTGCTGATGCTTTGTTTCCGAATGAATTTCTAATATACGTAAGCACTGCTGCTACTTCTTTATCATTCAATAATCCACCATAAGGTGTCATAGGCACCTGTCCTGGATATTTTTTTCCATTGACAACAATTGGACCATAAATTCCTTTCAAAACAATTTTTATTAGGCGATCTTCATTTCCCAAAACCCACTTTGATTCAGTTAATGGCGGAAATCCAGAAGCGGCTAAGCCTTTACCATTTGGTTGATGACAGGTATTACAAAAACCATCTCGTAAATAAATTTCTTTTCCTGTTTGGATTAGAGTGGCGCTTACTTCACCTGCAACATCTTTGATGGCTGGTGCTTTTTTAACAACCACATTGTGCCCCTCAAGGTGTGCAACTGCAGTTTTGTGTGCCTTAATCATCCAACTGTCTAATGGTTTTTTGGCAGCCTCTGCTTCAATAGCCAAACCCTTTTCTTTTGGTAACCAAGATGCGGCTACAACAGCTTCTAATCTTACGCGGCTATTTTCATCCTTCGCCGCATTCAATAATAAGTTCGCTTGATCCGGTAATTGTTTTTCATTAAAACGCACTACCTCAACCGCAGCGGCTCTCACTTTATAATCTTTCGCATTTAATAATTGACGAAGTAAATCTTGATCCACTTTATTTTGACCCCAGCTCACCCACAAGGCTTCCATTAAAAATTTTTCATACGTTGGTGCTGTTTTATCTAATTGTGCTACCCATGTTTTTAATTTCGGCAACACTTCACTTGCTGGATGTGCGCGCAATTCACGACGCGTTCTGTATCGTGTACGATATTCAGGTAGGGTTAAGTTGCTTAATAATTGCTCCACCGTTGCGCCCGCTACTTTAGCTGGAACAACTAATGGACGTGAAGGATATGTTATGCGATAGATACGACCGTGCACATGATCTCTTAATGGATCGCGCGCATTATGTTGCATGTGACCAATTAAAACATTGTGCCAGTCTGCGATATACAAAGAACCATCGGGCGCAAATTCTAAATCAACAGGACGGAAATTAAAATCAGATGAGGTCATGATATCATGACGAAGTTTGCTTTTATATCCAGCACCATCATCGAACATTTGATGTTGCTTGGTTCCTAAAAATCCAATCGTATTATTAATTAATAAATCACCTTGTACATTATCAGGAAAATGTCGACTAGATACAAATTCAATTCCTGATGTAGGACGCACCATTTGGCTTTCCTCAATAATGTTGGCAGCCTTTGGAGTAGCTTCTGCATACCTTGATTTAACAGTACCTGGCATCATCCAAGTAACTTCGGGTCCTGATGTTTCTGCATAAAAAACTTGGCCCCACTCATCAAATGCAATGCCCCATGGATTTGGAATTGAAAGCTGTGCAATGCGATCTAGTTTTTTATTTTTTGGATCGTATCTAAAGAATCCGCCGTTGGTACCGCGAACAGGACCATAAGAGGTTTCAATATCGTTCAATAAAAAAACACCCTCGCCCATATATATTGCACCAGAAGGATCCGTGGTATAGGCATGATGTGCGTGATGTGTATCATGATCATCAAAACCACTTAATAAAATTTCACGCTTATCTGCAACATCATCACCATTCGTATCTTTTAATAACATTAAATTGGTTCCTTGAGAAAGATAAACACCTTCTGGAGCCAATTCAAATCCCAAAGGAAGTTGAAGACCATCTGCAAATGTGGTTTGTTTGTCAGCCTTTCCGTCGCCATTTGTATCTTCTAAAATAATTAATTTGTCATTTGGTTTTGGATCACCTGGTTTCCAATGCGGATAAGTAGGCATAACCGCTACCCATAATCTTCCTTTATTATCAAATGAAATTTGTACAGGGTTAGCTAGTTCAGGAAATTCTACTTCTGATGCAAATAAATTAATTTGATAGCCTGGTGCCATTTTAAATTTATCAAGCGCGTCTTGACCGTATAAATATTTTGGCGTTTCCCCTTTCCCCTTTGGCATAAAATTAGTTTCAACAACGGGAAGTGGAGATGTTTTTGCATCAGCTGCAGCAAGGTCATATTTTTTTCCTTTTGCAGCACTCCAAACAGCAGTGTCGCGTATAACCGTCATCTCTCTAATCTTTTGTAATTCAGCAGGATAATTGCCTGGGCCAAATGGATCATAACGACGACCAAATACGTGTACGCCATTCGGTGCTTTAATATCATTATGCCACATCCAATCTTTTTCTAATACCGCGGCTAATACTTCTGCGCGATTAGATTCATTAATGACTGGCGTTTTTCCAAAAACAGCGTCCACCAAAAATGGTGCGAATTTTTTATAGCCTTCATCATTTAATTGAGATCCGTCAATGGTTAAATCGGTTGTTGTATTATCAAGCCAGTTTTTTGTTGGCGTGAATGCATCAATAAATAGCACCCCATTTTTTAAAGCCACTTGTTTCATGGCCTCTTTATAAAGTAGTAGGTTTTTATTTTCTGCTTGTCCGTTGGGTAAATCAAACTTATTTGAAAGATCTTCAAATGCAATAGGGGAAACAATCGCTAACTGTGGTGCAGCAATTCCGTTGTATTTTTTTGATAGCGTGTGTTTTATAAACGCTTCTAATTCTGCTTTGTAATTTTCAACACCGGCTGGTCCTTGAAAAGATTCATCAAAACCAAACATGGCAATAATAATATCGGCCTTATGTGTTGCAATCCATTCGTCGGGATAAGCTAAAAATCCTTCCATGCGTGGGTTATCCGCTAATTCTGTTTGAAATTTTTCTGCTCCAGGAAAAGCCCAAGGAGTTGGGCGTCCAGAGTGTGGACGAAAACCGGGTGTGTTTCCACCGTCACACATATTACGAACAATTAATTCATTATTAGGATAACGAAGCTGAAGTTCAGTTTCAAAATATCCAAAGTTCATCATACGCGATCCCAAATTATTTCCTACTAAAATAATATGTGACCCCTTTTTTACTTGTAGTTTACTTGGTGCTGCAGGATTAAATGCCAATAAGCCCACAACCACAATAGCGGCGGATGCGAAGATGATTTTGTTTAAACTTTTTTTTATGTTCATTTTTAGTATTAACGTGTGTGACTAATAAAAATAAAATGCCTTTTATGATAAAACTAAATCTGGATTGCGTGGACCGAAGTGTTTTAATATTACAATTGGATCGGTATCAGAATTGTTTACAATTTTTACACCGTCTTTTGCAGCGGCTTCGCTTATAAAAAATTCATCGTTGGTTAATTGACCATATCTAATAAGTGCAGGTGTTTCAATATCCCAAACACCCATTGTACCATGTCCTTGCATTACAATTATGCCATAGGCAGCGCTGTCCTTTATCGTAACAGTCTGTCCTGGGAATACGGTTAATTCTTTTGCACTAAAATCATGTGACTTATAACAAATCCAGTTTTCAATATATCCCTGTTCCTGCATTTCGTTTACATCATGCACTGGCCTTGGTGCCATAAAACGATTTTCCATCGTGTTCGGGTCCACATTTAATTCCCAATCCAACACATCTAATAGTGCATCATAATCTCCAATACTTTCTTTAGGTGTACCATTCCATAATAGTTCATCAGGAATGATTGCTTCGTTCACCAAGGATTGATACATTGCAAAAACATCTGATGCTTTTTGTGGTTCGTAAGTACACATACTTCCTGGTGCATGTAATAGTCCAGGAGGTACATCCCAACCAGTGCCTGGTTCTAACTTATACGCTTGTGAATAATTGGTAATTTTATTGTCTCCCTTAGAAAAATTAACCAAGCACTCTCTTATTTGCTCCTTCGTAGTGCCCGGTGCAATGCCAATAAATGTATACGGGAAATCGCCGCCGTGGTTGTTTAATTGCGGAGGAAAATAATAAGCTTCTGGTTTTCCTTTTTGTCCAATCAGTGCCGCCTTTTCATCATTATGATGTACGTGATGAGGCAGTGGTCCCATATTATCAAAAAACTTTGAATACATTGGCCAGCTTTTATATTCATTCCACAAACGATCCCCAATTACTTGTCCTTTTAATTCATCAATGACATCTTTTAATAAAACCTGTTGGGTTGTTTTTCCATCATTAAAAACAACAGGACTTAATCCTTCGTTTTCACCCGTCAATGGTCCGTTTTTTGCAGGCGTAGTGGATGATAACCATCGCTCATCAATACCGCCGCGCACACCACCTAATACATAATAATCATCAGGGTGTAATTTAATACGACGACCTGGAACGCAAAAAGATCTTGGAACCCAAGTGGGTGCAAGTCGTAATATTCCTTTTCCTTGTTCTAGTGCTTTTTGTGCGATGCTTTTATTTTCCATAATTATTTATTAAAGGTGTGATTGATTTCGTCTTGGTTATGTAAAATTTCTATTTGTAAATCATATTGTTTTGTTTCACCTGGTCCAATAAAAATAAGTGAGCCATCGGCGCGCGCCTTTGATTGACCAATTGGTGGATGTGTGCCGGGTTCAATGCCGGTTACATATTCGCCTTTTGACCAGTGTTGCCAATTCGTTAACCAAGGCATTTGTTTTTTTGGAAATTTTAATACTGCAACAATGCCTATTTTTTTATTTTCTATACCAGCAATACAATCTCCATTATTATTCGGCTTTGCATCTATAAAAAAAACGTCCTGACCCGGGCCATTATGTTTATCATTAATGGCAGGACAGGTTTTTGGCTGTTCTCCGTTACAAAATATTTCTGCGCCCTCGTCGGCTAGTGGCCAACCAAAATTGCAATGATATAAAAGCATATGCGGCGCAGCTTCGTTGCCCCTGTTTATAATTTCATCATGAATTTGAATACTAGACGCACCAAGTGTTGCAGAGATGGTTCGTTTTAATTCAAGCGCTGGTCCAAAAATTTTAGATTGTTTAATTATTCCGGTAATACTCATGGTATAAATACCGCGCGCGGGGTCGGGCTGAATAATAGAAATAATTTCTGCGGGCGTGTTGCTTATTAAATCGTGCACACCTCGCTCACCAAATTCATCTTTTTCATCACCACCTACATGTGATAAACCACAGGTGGTCACAAGGCCGCCACCAAAAGTGCGCAACCAATCTGCGCCCTTATTTGAAAAAGGCTGAGGAGCCATAACTCCGGGGTGGCTTAACCAAGCAATACTATATTGATTAAAAAAGGCGTCTGCAATATCCATTGCGCGATCAATCACCACCTTAAAACGAAGTCCGGTTCCTGTATTAAACCAAGCAATACGCACGCCTCGGCCAAGACCATTGTCTAACACCGAGGTTTCAATGCCGCCCACCTGTGCAACATTTGAAACCTTATCACTCCATATGGCGTTTGTTGGCTGCAAGTTTATGTTTATTTTTTACTTGTATAAACTGCGTGGTTTTTGTTTCCACCCGATTTTAAATAAGCAATCAAATCACTTAACTCTTCGCTATTTAATCCATTGATCATTCCTGGTAACATTGGAGATGTTTCAGAAACACGCGTTCTTGCAACTTCTTTTTTAGATAGTGCGCGAACCACATCGGTCGCAAACGGGTTTTGAGAAATATAATAGTTTTTACTATCCTGACGAATTAAGCGACCCAAAACAGATCCTCCTTTTTTAAGGAAAAAAACAGTAGATCCAAATTGATCAGATATTGTTTTACTTGGTTCTATGATAGCTTCTAAAATATCTTTTGTGCTAAACCTTGTTCCTAGTTGGGAAAGGTCTGGTCCCGCAACACCGCCTTCTCCTTTCATTTGATGACAAGAAGAACATAAGGTTGCAGCAAACATTGATTTACCGCGCGTAAAACTTCTAATACCTGTACTGGAATCAACGGCATTCATCGCGATGGTTGTTTTCCAATTTTTTCCTGGGCCCTTTGGCATTATTGTTCCAGCTGGAACACCTGATCTTGAAATACTAACTATTGAATCGCCAGAAATTTTATTATACATTTCAAACTGATCTTTAGGAACATTTGCTAGTGCATTTTTACGAGCGGTGTTAATAAATCCTACATAACATACACCACCCTTGTATCCAAATGCTTTATAATACCATTGGAAGTATTTTTTTTGTGTGGCAGGAGTCCAACCATTTTTTGCTTGACTTAAAACATTCGCATACCAGGTTTGTTGTGCTGGTGGTACTTTCGATAACATAGAAGCAATATCCATTCCATATTGCGGATTGCGTAATATTAAATCAGATGATTCTGAAATTGATTTTTGCGCAGGAGCGTCATCTTTTGCTGTTGCTAATAATGCCATTGTTTTTTCAACCGCTTTTGGCGCATCTATATAAACCAATAGTTTACTTAATTCGCGATTAAGTGAATTTGTTTTAGCTGGGTAACTTGGGCTTAACGCTGCAGATACTAAATTTTTTGTCTCTGTATCTGGATCACCCAAACGAATAAAATTTAACTCAATTGCGCGAAGCAAGTCTAATTGTTGTGGTTCAGTAAGTTTTGTAAAATCTACTTTAGCCAACAATCCCACCACCGCTTTTCCTGTTCCGGCAACACCCTTACGTGCGTTTGCAATTGCGGCATGTGTTAATATAATTGGATCTTTTTCATTAAGTAATTTATTATACCACTCTTCTACCGGTTGATTTTCAATTGCTATTCTTGCTGCATATCTAATAAAACGATCGCCGTCTTTTAAATAGGGCCATGCAAAATTAACAGCGGCTGGATTTTTAACACCGTGGAAAGATTCAAGTTGTCTGCGTATTTTTTGTGCGTTTGTTAATTCGGCTACAGGAAGCGGATCATTTGTTAAAGAGTTGTCTCCATAATAAACACGATATAAATCTGATTCAAGGCGACGACCACCAGTTAAAAAATATAAAGCACCATCTGGTCCAACGACACCATCCGTTAATGGAAGTGGTGCACCGGAAATAAACTCTTCTCCAGTTGTTTTATAAGAAGCACCATCGGGTTCGTTATAAATTGCATAAATAATACCAAAGCTCCAATCAAACGCAAATAATGCATTGCGATATTTTTTAGGAAATCTTGCATTTGTTCCGCTAACCAGGTTGGTAGGAGAGCCCTGACCAACATTAATAACTGCAGGAAGATTGTCTGGATATTTTGGTGACCACTTGTCTGTTCCTGGTCTCCATCCAAATTCAGAACCACTTGTTACGTGAAGAATTCTTGTAGGGCGATACCATGGTGTTCCAAAGTCCCACTCCATATCAGAATCGTACGCAAATAAATCACCCTGATCATTAAAGGAAATATCAAAAGGATTTCTAAATCCAGAAGCAATTAATTCCCAATTTGCACCAGATGAATCAAGGTGCGCCACCCATCCGCCGAGTGTTTGTACTGTATTATCGTGACCGTTTGGATCTTTAATTAATGGAAATAAATTATCAATTTTACTTTCTGGTACGCTTCTATAGGAATTAACTTTTGGAATTTTTGTAAAATTTCCTGCAACTACATAAATTGATTTTTTATCGGGTGATAAAATTACACTGTGTGGTCCATGTTCTCCTTCGCCATCTAATTCTTTTATAAGTGTAATTTTATCAAAAGTATCATCACCGTTGGTGTCTTGTAATCTATATAAACCACTTCCTCTTTTTAGTTTATCGTTTGATCTATTATTAATCATAACATATAAACTATTAAACGCCCATAATAAACCGTGCGCATATCCAATAGTTACTGGTGATTTTGTTTTTATCGTATCACCATATATTTTTAATTCTTCAATACTTGTTTTTGTAATTGTATCTCCAATCGCTGGAACCTTTAAGCGATAAAGGGCGCCATATTGATCAGATGCTAATATTCTACCCTTATCATCAAATGTCATAGATACCCATGAGCCTTCTCCTTTTGCAG
>JBEATG010000066.1:0-6538 GCA_041162035.1 Bacteroidota bacterium | reverse complement strand
GTATCTATGCCTGAAAATGTTAAGTAGGACAACTGCTCCGAAGCCACTTCTTCGGCATGGCTGGGGCCCAATAAAGTAAAATATTGGCTTAAAGGGAAATCAAACTTTTGCGCCAAAAATTCGTGTAATAAAATATTATAATTAGGCATTACCCCTTTGATCGCAGAGACTACTTTTTTATCTTTCAATAAATCCAAAGGCACCGCTTGCAAAACAGATTCAATATGGATCGAAGGAACTGCCATAATGATGACAGTGGATTGCTTAACCACTTCAGCGATATCGTCCGAAAAATTGATCTTAGTAGTATCAAAAAATGCATTTCTAAGATAATGGGGATTGTGGTGGCGTTTATTAAAGTAGGTGATATTTTCCGATTGCCTTACCCACCAATTAATTTCATGCCCATTATCTGTAATAATTTTTGCAATAGCAGTTGCCCAGCTTCCACTTCCAATGATACCAATTTGCATGTTACTCATTTTTGCAAACATACGAAACTCAATAAATAAGGGGCGCATTTTTTAAATGCGCCCCTTATCCAGCTAATAGTCAACCAAATATGTTATTTTTTCTCCTCGAATAATTTTTCTTTGGTTACTACAGTTACCAAACTACCCTCTTTTAATGTTTTACTTACTGTGCTATAAGGTCCAGTAATGATCTTATCTCCTACTTTTACCCCTGACACTTCAATAAAATTTAAATCCTGAATATCAGTTTTAACTTTCACCATTTTCACTTTATTGTCCTTTTGCAACACAAATACAACCTCACTCACGTCTTCATCAATGGTAGTAGGTGCTTTTTCTGTACTTGTATTTGCAGATGATTTAGTTACTTCCGTACTTTTTCCTTCCCCTTTGGCATCTCTTGTAGTTACTGCATTTAAAGGCACTGTTACTACATTTCTTTTTGACTTGGTTTGAATATCAGCACTTGCAGTCATACCAGGACGGAAAGGAAATATATTATTATCCTTAGCTAAATCAGCATACTCTTCAGGTAATAATCTAATATGTACTTTATAATTTGCAACTTCTGCTGAACTAGATACGCCAGAGATAGCAGTCACTGGATTCGCAATTTTATAAACCACCCCTTTAAATTTTCTATTGTTATACGCATCTACTTCCACGAGTGCAGTATCACCCAACTTTACTTTGGTGATATCATTCTCTCCTACATCTACTCTTACTTCAATACTTTTCATATCTGCAACACGCATCATTTCAGTACCAGTCATTTGAGCTGTTCCGACTACCCTTTCCCCTTTTTTTACATTCATCAAACTTACAATACCATCCATCGGACAAGTAATGATGGTTCGAGCTAAATCCTTTTCAGCCCTAGCCAATTGCGCTCTTACGCCTTGAATTTGCGCTTCTCCACTTTTAATGGATTCCTTTGCCGAGTTATAACTTGATTCCGCTGATCTGAAAGCTTGCTCCGTTTGCTCATATTCCGCTCTGGATACAATTTTATCAGCAAATAATTTTTTAAATCGCTCATTCGTAGCTTTTGTATTATCGTAAACAGTTTTTAAACCACTAATACCCGCTTTCACATTTTCGTATTGCGCTTTAACTTGATTTACACTCGCAGTCACTTGATCACGTTGAGATGAGTAAATATCAGCGTAAATTTTTGCTAGCACTTGCCCTTTAGTAACGCGATCGCCCTCCTCTACAAAAAGGTTGACAATTTCTCCAGAAATATCTGGACTCACTTTTACTTCAATTTCTGGGTAAACCTTACCACTTGCATTCACTGACTCAGTTATGGTTCTGAGTTGTACCGCTTCAACTGTAACAGGAATACCTTCCTCCTTACCAATCACACCCCCTTTTTTTAAACCGATAAGCAAGCCGATCACAATAACAAAGCCTGCGCCTATCCAAATAATTTTCTTGTTCATTTTTATATATTTTACTTCTGTAATTTTTTTATCTCTTTATTATAATTCAAGCGAAACGCCTTTATAAAATTCTAATAATTTAATTCTAAATACATACTCGTATTGTGCAGATTTAAAATTCACCTTAGCCCTTAAAAAGTTATTTTGGTTGTTCAATAATTCAATCGTGCCTAATAAGCCAAGCTCATACCTCTTGGTAGCAAATTGATATGCTTTTTCGGCAGTGGTAACTGCTTTTTGATTGGCATTTAATTTATTTAACGCTACAATTGCATTCGTGTATGCAGCATAAATATCCTGCTTTAATTTACGTTGGATATTTTCCTGTTGCAACTCAGTTGACCTGTAATTTAATTTAGCTTGTTGGTAAGTTATTTTAGATTGTCCCCCATTAAATATGGGTATCGACAATTGAAAGCTCAAACTTTGACCAAAATTGTCATTTATTTTGTTTCCCCATCCATTCCATATATTGCCCCAGTTTCTGTTGGCGGAAGTGGCAGTATACGTTGGACTTTGAACAAAGTATTTACTATTATTTACTGTAACAAAAGGACTTGCTGGCGAAATAGCACTCACACCAGTCATTTCAAAACCGGATGTGTATTTAAATTGATTGGAGAAGTTAGAGGATAAGCCATATCCGAAACTTAAAGTTGGATAGAAATTCGCCTTCGCTGCAGCTACTGATTTCGCAGCCGCACTTACACGCAAACCTGCCGCTTTTACATTCGGTAAATTTTGTTCAGCAATCGTGAAAACATAATCAGGTTGTAAATCAGTAAATGGTTGAATTTTTATTTTTTCAACAGGCTGTACTAAAACATCAAACTCAGTACCTGCGTCTAAATTTAATAAAGCCTTTAAACTTAATTTGGTTTGTATTACGTTAGAAATAGCGCCAATATAATTGCTACTATCATTCGCTAATTGTGTCTCCAATTCCAATAAATTAATCTCAGGGAGCACACCCACTTCCACTCTTTTTTTAGTAGCATTCAATTGTTCAAGTGTTTGTTGAATTTGAATTTTAGTGATTTCAGATTGTTCAATAGCTGATAATATTTGTAAATAAAAAGTAGCTACACTCATTGAAATGTCATTCGAAATAGTTTGCTTGTCTGTTTCACTTGCCAACCAACTAAAATTACTTGCCTCCGCATTATTCCTAAGCTTACCTGCATTAAAAATTTGAACACCCCCATTTAATCCAAAATTATTGAATAAAAACTGGGTGTTGGAGAATCCGTTAGTGGTAGGGTCAATAGAACGCCCTAATCTTAATCCCGCCCCAGTTGATCCATTGATTGTTGGCAATCTATTTGAACTCGCAAACTGCGCCTGTAACTTTGCCAATCTTGCCTGTACATCGGCTTGTTGGATAGATATATTATGCTGAATGGCATATTCAACGCAGGTTTTTAAATCCCAAGGTGCCCCATTTTGTGCTTGTAAATGGATGCCAATTCCTAGGATTAAAATAGAAAAAATGTATTTCATCGTCTTAATTAAATTTTGAACTTCTTTTGAGATTACAAAAGTAAACTAATACCGCCTAGTTTCCATATTTTTAGACAGACGGAAAAGCCGTCTGCTGAGCAGCAATAATGAACGATGAAAGGCTAATTAACCCATTTCTTAGGGTGTAAATAGAATAAAAATTATAAAAAATTACTTTAAAGCGGTCTTTTTATAATAAAATAGCCTGTATATAATTGAAACAAGTCCTACCAAAATAATAGCAGTGAGGGCAGAATAGGGTTTGTCAATGACGACCGCAACTGCAACAAATGCATAGGCACACACAAAAATCACGCAAAAAACCGGGGTCCATCTTTTTAAGTACCCTGTTACCGATCCATCACCTTGATTTTTACGCCTCAATATTAATAGGGTGGCTGCCGAAGTACTCATACCCAAGCAATCCAAAAAAATACTAAAACTCAAAACGTCATCGACCCCTTTGCCAAAAAATGTCACCAATATGGTGGTAAAAGCAAACAAGGTTAATCCTGGAACCAAGGCCTCCGTTTTGGGATGTTTTTTCTGAAATATCGCAGGCAAAACCTTGTCCTCACTCATGGCAAACATCACACGAGGATTACTCATTAATATCACATTCACATAAGCCAATACACTTAATACCATCGCAAAATCAAAAACTTTAGCACCTAATTTACCAAACCAAGCCTCAAACAATAATGAGCCAATCGCATTCGCGTTTTTCATTTGATCAAAGCCAATTACTTTAATATAAGTATAATTAATAGTGAGGTATAAAAATAACACGACCAGAATACCTACTACAATTCCTTTTTGCATAATTTTTCCAGACTTCACTTCTGATCCAAAATTGATGGTTTGTTGATAGCCTCCGTACGTAAAAAAAACAGACACCAAACTCACTAATAATAAAAGTGCTCCATTAGTGCCATCGTAAGTGTAAATTTTCCCCTCATTCACTCCATGTGGTGGCACTGTAACGCCTTTAAATAAAGAAGAAATAAGCAATAGGATTAAACTAATTTTTACCACCGTTAAAATATTTTGGGTACGACTACTCGTTTTCAACCCGAATAAATTAACAATGTAAAATAAGGCTACAGATAATGATGCTACGCCAATATTAAATAAGGTCCCCGAAGGTCGACCAAATAATAAATCACTCACATAATCAGCGCCAATTAAGGCCACCACCGCTAAGGAGGCTGCATTACTGATTAATATTAAAACATTAATCGTAAATCCTACCCCCGGATGATAGCAATGCGCAAACACTTTATAATAACCACCCATTACCGGAAGCCGTTGTCCAATTTCAGCATATGTCAATGCACCAAACAAAGCAATGACCCCACCAATCAACCATGCACTAAAAAAAATAAGGGGTGTTCCAGATTTTGCCGCAATGGTTGCTGGCGTTTTGAAAATACCCATGCCAATAACAAGGCTGACCACAATCATGGTTAAACTAAAAAAATTAATGCCTTGTTTTGATTTCATACTTAAGTGATTAGATATACAAATAATTTACTTTACTATAAAATTGCCTATATAATTTACACAAGCAACTGATTTTATTTATAAGCTTAAATATACCAAAAAAGCTTTTAAGTTTTCAACAATGAGTTAATAATTAATTAGTTAGTCGATTTTTTTTATAATTATGTTTGTCTTGAAATTAGGTTCATGAAAATGATTAAAAGGGAATCCCGTTTAAATCGGGGGCTATTCCCGTAGCTGTGAGTTCATTGCCAAAAGCAATCAATGCAATATATCCACTGAAGCAATTTGGGAAGGATGCATTAAAAAGAACAAGCCAGAAGACCTGCCTAATGAATACATCAACAGCTTTCGGGTAAAAAGCAGGGATTGTAAAAAATGGATTTTGCATTTGCATCACATTGGATAACTTAAAAAGTAATCTTATGTTTTGCCATTTGCACAACTATTAATTATGGTTCTCTTTCTCCAGGAAGCTCATTGTTAACAACAGAAAAACAAAACAATGAGCAAAAAATTAATCACGCTCTCGGTGTGCCTTATCGCCACCACCCTCGCCTTTGGGCAAAACAAAAGCGACAATCCAAAAATTGTCGATACCGCCATTTCACTGGATGAAGTAATTGTTACTGCTAACAAAGTGGAGCAGAAACAAAACACGACTGGCAAAGTGGTCACGGTCATCAATGCAGCTGCAATTCAGGCCAATGCTGGAAGAAGCATTGCGCAAATTTTAAATGAACAAGCAGGTTTGTATTTACCCGGTAGTTTAAGTAATGCAGGAACCGTTCCAAGCATCTACATGCGCGGCGCTTCTAGTGGTCGTACCTTAATTTTAATTAATGGCATGCCCGTCGGAGACCCTTCTATGATTAGCAATGAGTTTGATTTAAACTTAGTGCCCTTAAATTTGATTGAGCGCATTGAAATTTTGAAAGGTGCACAAAGTACCTTGTATGGTTCAGATGCGATTGGCGGTGTGATTAACATAATCACCAAAAATAAATCTATTCCAAGCTTCTCTGGAGATATTAGTACAGGAAGTTATGGTACAAGAAAAATGAATGCGCAACATAGTAGCACTATTGGAAAATTGAATTATGCTATTGGATTTGGCAATGAATCTGCAAAAGGATTTTCTTCTGCCACAGATTTGACTGGAAAAAATAATTTTGACAATGATGGCTATCGCAATAATAATTGGTTTGCTAATATCAATTATGCTTTTAACCAAAATTGGAATTTAAAAGCTTTCACGCAACAAACAAGTTACAATGCCGATATTGATTATGGCACTTTTAAAGATGATAAAGACGAAAAATTCAATAATGCCACCAAATTCACAGGTTTTATTTTGAAATACAAAAAAGAAAAAACTGTTTTTCAATTGCAATACCAATTAAGTACACAGGACAGGCAATATAAAAATGATAGCCTTGATAAAACTTATACCATTTTCGAAGACAACCAATATGCTGGAAAATCGCATTTCGCGGATGCCTTTTTTTCAAAATCAATTTCAAAAAATATACAATGGATTTCCGGAGTTGACTTTAGATACGGATCCTATCATCAAACTTATATATCCATAAGTAAATGGGGGCCTTATAATGATAA
>JBEATG010000051.1:0-2836 GCA_041162035.1 Bacteroidota bacterium | reverse complement strand
ATTTATTAAGGAAAATCAATTGATCCTGGTCACCTTTTATATATTTTGGGATTACTCGATTAAGAAGTTCTCTTAGGTCTTTGTTTATTTTTATATTTCTTTCTTTCCCCGTTTTACCTTCTTGAATTTTAAAGGTATCCCCGCTCATGACATCTGATACTGTTAGCTTCAATAAATCTCCAATCCTAAGACCTGTGTTGACACCAATAGCCAAGAGTAAGCAAAACTTGTAATTTTTATCACGTTCTAATTTTGCAACCAGACTGAGGTAAGTTTGCCAGGGTAAAAATGTAGTGGTTGTTTTTTGTCCGATTAAACTCATAACATATACTTATGATGTAAAAATACAAAAGTAAAAGTTACTGTGCAAATTAGATAATGGAATACATTCTGAAACCATTGATAATACATGGATTTAGTAATTTAACTTACACTTTTATACAAAGTATAAGTTGGTAAACTCGATTGTTTTATAATGGAAAATTTGTAAAATATTTTTTTAGAATTTCATTTCAAATATTAAAGTCGGGTGTGTTCTGAAATAAATGGAATACATTGATTTGCAGTTTGATTTTTTTATTCACCCATGTTACAAAATTATAGTTTGGGATTGTACCCCCGATCAAGGAAAAAAGACCAGGAAGGAAGGGGGTGCCAATGGGGGGAAGGGGTGTCAATCTAAGATTTCAGGATGATTGATCCTAATGTACTGGTAAATTGCGGCCCGATAAATCTCACTTCTCTTCTGGTGGGTTAATGCCATTATTTTCTCTACTCTTTCTCTTTCTTGAGATGAAACCCTTATTCTTACGAAGTCTACTTTTTTGTTATGATCCATGTTTTACTTTATAAATAGTCTGAAAAAACGTAAAGTTTACACAAGTGAGGCCTTTTGTAGATTTTCAAAGTATTTATTAAAAAACAACTATGGAAACTGATGAATTTGACCCAATCCTTGACCTAGGAGAAGTTGCCGAGACACTTGGAATAAGCCATTTAGCAACAGTTCATATGTATGAAATGTCAGTTATGAATGAAACACTGATAATCGAGGATCTAAGAAAAGGTTTGCTCTTTGAATGGTTGACCTTCATTAACCTTAACCTTCGAGATCATCCTCATGATTTTGAGCAGGCAATAATGAAATTGTTTTTTGATGAGCTTGGTGATCCAATGAGTATTGACATTACAAATGAAGAATTTGAAAGAATGCTCGATGATAAAAGCTATGCGGGGTCAATAAAAGTTATCAATTTCGATCACAACAACAATGAAGTGGACAGCATTATGTTTAGATTGACTTTAACGCAATACATTAATTTGTTGGAAATAGGGGCTTTATCATAAGCAGAGGTCAAACTTTCATTTGATTAAAATCCTCATACCCTTAGTATTTACTGGGATGTCAGTTGATTAAGCCGTTCACAGGCCTCGGTGTTTTTCACTGTGATTTTGCTGTAAAAACAATGTATAACGGGTTTATCGAGTCGTTCAGAGTGTGCAATTTGCAGATATTTAGTACATTATAAAACAAAAAGGGCCTCAAAGAGACCCTAAATGCAAATCAAATAAACGCATAAACGATATCAAGCAGCAATTGTGGTCTCACTCAAGATGTTAACCACCCGAGTGCTATTTAAATTGGGTACTGATTTAAAGAGTATTTCTGCATTACGATAAAATTAGTTTTAATTCACTTAGTCCATTTTCAATATCGTCATATCGTATCGTTACAACTCTATAGCCAAGACTTTTTAGTGTAGATCGCTTTCTGTTATCATCCAATTTAATATGTTCTTGATCATGGGGTTCCCCATCAATAAATACACATATTCGCTGATCATAAAAAAGATCTGCCTCTGCAATTGGTACCCCATCTTTAGTTATGATTTTTTGGGTCTCACTTGGCATTTTGAGCTTCTCTTGCTTGATTCGTTTTAGAACGGTTTTTTCCAGATCTGACTTTGCAACTGATAAGTATTGATCGAGCAAAACATTGTCATCTGCGCTACCTTCTAATAAATCTGAACTGGACAAATGCAGTAGAAATTTTTTAACTGAATTACGATCAAATATCTTGTGATCCCTTTGATTATAAAAATTACAAATACAATTGTAACATGCATCTAAGCAAGCACCCGTTAAATCATTACCCGAAGAATCAAAGTGTAGAATCTCCAATGATTTTAAAGCTATCCTATTGAGCAGATTAATGTCTTTGACAATTGCAGCCAAGGTGCCAGTGCCACCTTCAGAGGTTTCAAATATCACAATCTTACCGTTCTGACCAACAATTGGCTGATAAAGTCCATTAATCTCGCTGTCATCTAAATTCATAACAGTACAAATTGCTTGAACAAATGCATTGCCAAGGGTCTTTCCGAATGATTCATCATCAAAAGGTATTGGATCAGTTAATTGTATGGTGATGACATCATTCTTTGAATCCGTAAGTAAAGTAATATTTCTGTTTACTTGAGATTGGGTAATATTCTTCTCTTTGCAATAGTCTTCAATTCGATTTTGCGGGATCCAATTCAAATTAACTGTATCTAGCATAAAGCCAACTTTACCATCTTTGAAGTCTAAATTTGCTCCAAGGTTAATATGATTTAACTCGGCACTTCGTTCAAATGTAATTTTACAAATTGAAGATCCATTATTTATTACATCAAACACTTGCGCTTTACTAGTGGGTTTGTAACTATGCACAATTTTATATCCACCCTTCAATCTATCCTCTTCATCCGCTGTAATTCGATTACGTTTAATTGCCCTCATTTTAGGGAATTGCATCGTGCGGTATTCATCTACACTATCCCATACTGATCCACAG
>JBEATG010000037.1:0-3519 GCA_041162035.1 Bacteroidota bacterium | reverse complement strand
CCAAACATTTCTTGTACGAAAAAATAAAGTGTTTGTTTTAAATCGGCAAAGCTTACATTTTCATCAATGTACAATCCTTCTACTTGATGAAAAAAACAATGCGCGCGCGCTGATATTGTTTCATTGCGATAAACACGTCCTGGACATATTACACGAATAGGTGGCTTTTGTGTTTCCATTACGCGCGCTTGAACACTACTGGTATGCGTACGCAATAACCATGCAGCACTTTCATCCGTTGCTTCCTTCACATAAAATGTATCCTGCATATCGCGCGCTGGATGATCTGCTGGTAAATTCATCGCACCAAAATTGTGCCAATCATCTTCAATCTCTGGACCTTCCGCAACTGCAAAACCTAATCTTTTAAAAATAGAAACCATTTGATTGCGCACTAAATTTAAAGGATGTCTGGTGCCCACTGTTATTTCATCGCCAGGCAAACTCATGTCGATACTTGCACTATTGTCATCGGCTTCGCCTAATCCCGCTAATAATATTTCTAATTTTTCCTCCGCTGCAATTTTAAAGGCATTTAAGATTTGTCCGAATTCCTTTTTTTGCTCATTGGGCACATTTTTCATCTCCCCCATAATATGTTTCACCAAACCTTTGGTTCCCAAGTATTTAATTCGGAAAGCTTCCACCTCGGCAGAGGTAGCTCCTGTCGCTGCCGCTATTTCCTTTTTAAGGTCTTCGATTTGTTGTAACAATTGCTCCATAGTGGTACGAAGATAAGAAAAACCGCGTTGCCCTTTTTGCTGTGGGGGAAAATTAACCGTAAAAAGCCTTACATTTGTTGTCAGAGGAAGTTAATTTACATGGAGTACAATACAGCAAGAAGCATAATGGGGATGAGGGAATACGGCCGTCACGTTCAAAGGATGGTTGATCATCTTATGACCATTGAGGACCGCGACAAAAGAAAGGAGCAGGCCCATATAGTGGTTGAATTAATGGGTTTTCTTAACCCCCAGCTTAAAAATATCGAGGACTACAGACATAAATTATGGGATCACCTGTTTTTTATGAGCAATTTCCAATTGGATGTGGAGAGTCCTTATCCGATTCCCACCAAAGAAACTTATAAGCAAAAGCCCGATCCTTTGCCTTACCCGAAGCGTAAAATTAGATATGCGCATTTGGGTAAAAACTTAGAATTGGTGATTGATAAAGCAATGGCCGAAACTGACCAAGAAAAGAAAGCCGGCTTTGCACATGCAATTGCGCATTATATGAAATTGGCTTACAGTAACTGGCATAAAGAATTAGTGCAGGATGATGCGATTCGTAGTGAATTGAATGCAATTACAGGCGGTGAATTAGAATTTAGCAACACGCCTTATATCAAACATCGTAATCAAAACTTTAGTGAGGATTACCGACCTGCAGGTGGCCGTTGGCAAAATAATCGCAACAATAATAATCGCGGTGGTCGCGGACCTGGAGGCCCCGGTGGTCCTGGCGGAAGCGGTGGTAATAGCGGTGGTGGACGCAATAACAACAATCGCAATTTTAAAAAGAGATATTAAGAAAACATCGTTCTTAATACTTTCAACACATCGCTAGAAGTGTTGTCATCAATCTTTCCCATCTTTTTAGAAAGCCTTACTTTATCTACACATCTTATTTGATCTAACATTATTTGTCCTGGATCCTTTTTAAATAAAGAAGGTATACGAGATGGATAATTTTTATTAGTATGTGATAATGGCGCGATGATGACCGTGTTTAAATTATTGTTCATGCCATTCGGAGAAACAATCACACAGGGTCTTGATTTTTGAACCTCGCTTCCTTTGGTTGGATCTAAATCAATTAACCAAACATCAAATTGCAAACAATTTTTACCACTCATGTTCATCAAATTTATTGGTCAATCCTTCAAACACATCTGTTTCAGGAACTTCCTTATTTTGAATGGCTTGCTGGAATTGTTTGTCCCAAGTAGCTAATGAAAGATTTAATTTATTTCGTTTTGGTTTGATTATTTTTTTCACCGGTTTCAATACCAGCGTATCATCCTCCTTTAAAATAAAATCAATCGCTTGTCCATTTTCAATCTTCAATTTTTTAAGTACGGCTTTGCTTAACAACACCCCATTAGAGTTGCCAATTTTTCGAACGGTGGTGGTATAAAGTGGACGATCTTCCATGCTGTATATTTGTGTAAAGTTATAACTTATATATGTTATAACCTAATAGGTCCTATTCATTGAATTACAATAGATTATACACGCAAAAAGGGGGTCCCGATGCATCGGGACCCTTTTGACTTTGAAATAGTTCTAAAGTGTTTATTTAAAAATAGCAGGTGTACCTGGAGGCGGTATACTTTTTTTAATGAAACTTCTTAAGTGATCATTACTTGTTGCTAAATCTTCCTTGCGCAAATACATCATATGTCCGCTTTTGTATCCTTCCCAGAACATACGATCTTGAATTTTTCCTGCTGGATCCATTTGCCACATATTATATTTTGCATTAAAATAATCACAAGCACCATCATAATAGCCTGATTGCACCAATAAATTCAAATACGGATTTTGCATCATGGCTTGGCGTAAGTTATCGCCAGTTTTATTATTCGTGTTATCCCAAGGATAGGTGGAACCAAAAATAAAATAATTTAAATCTGTCTTATAACCCAACTCATCTCTTAAGTACATATTAATTGCTGGCGTGAACGAATGTTCCCATGAAGTTAATTCAGAATTGTAATCTGATTTTTCACCAGCGTCTATTCTGTCTATACCAATATAACGTGAATCCAAGCGGCCAACGGTTTTGCCTTGATCACGCAAAAGTTCTTTCCAAAAATAATTATAAGGAATTTCTAGACTTTGTTGTGCAACCACCGTTTCATTTAAGCCAATATATTTTGAAACTTTTTTAACCATGTCTTTTCTTTTCTCCATAGACAATGCACCACCTTGTGCAATGGCAGGCATCAATTCATTGATGGTAAAGGATTCTACCTCAGGTAAAAATTTAGTTAAATCCTTGGATTGAAATTCAGGTGCTAATTTTTTATGGTGCCATGCAGTTGCTGCCATGTATGGAATGCGTAATGCAGCATCTGAAACTCTATCACGATCAATACCTAATTCGGTTGGCGAAACTAAAATCACCCCATTTAAATACATCCAATGTCTATTTTGTAATTCCAATGACAATCCTGAAACGCGGGTGGTACCATAACTTTCTCCAATTAAAAATTTAGGAGACGCCCATCTTTTTTGACGCGCAACAAATGCATTAATCCAATCCGCTAAATATTTAACATCCGCATTAACGCCAAAAAATTTAGAAGTAGGAACGGACTTATCTAGGATACGAGAAAATCCTGTATTCACTGGATCAATAAATACAATGTCTGCAACATCAATTAGGGATTGTGGGTTGTCCTCAAATCCATAAGGTTGTACTGGATAACCTTCGTCGTCTATTTTTAATTTTTTGGGTCCGGTATATCCCAAGTGCATCCAAACACTTGCTGTACCAGGTCCCCCATTAAAG